>DBRW01000035.1 GCA_002306075.1 Synergistaceae bacterium UBA1358 | reverse complement strand
GGGAGTACGAGATCCGGCCGCCGGCGCTATGCGCGGGAGGAAAGTCCGGGCTCCGCAGGGCAGGATGCAGGAGAAGATCCTGCGAGTGCGAACTCAGGGAAAGTGCCACAGAGACATACCGCCGGTGCTAACCGGTAAGGGTGAAAAGGCGGGGTAAGAGCCCACCGGCCGAAAGGGCGACCTTCGGGCCAGGCAAACCCCATCCGGAGCAAGGTCGAATAGGGGAGGACGAGGCTGCCCGCCGACTCCCGGGTGCGACCGCTTAAGTCCGTCTGCAAGGGCGGAATTAGATAAATGGCCGGAGAGGATCAGATCCTTTACAGAACCCGGCTTATTGAGTGCTCCCCATTAAGAGGCGCGACAGGTCTTAAAGACCTGTCGCGCCTCTTATATTTTAAACAAAAAATTTAATTAAATTTAAAAATATAGGTTTTGATCAATTTCCTTGTATGCATACACAGAGGCTGCAATATGGTTTTTTATAAATATAAGGCTTACAAAACGCTGTCGCAGTCATTATATTTTAAATTTTTGAGCCTATAGGCCTAATTATGTTTATTGGATTAAATTTAAAGGTATTGCGTTGTATAATCGTTGGGTATAATGTGGGACAAAGTGGAATAAAGTGGAGCAAAGTGGGTGAATAGTACATGCTGGTGGGGAGCTATAAACACAAACTGGACAGCAAGGGCAGAACGGTACTGCCTTCCCGATTCAGGGGAGAGCTGAGTTCGTCCGTTGTTGCCACCATCGGCATAGACCGCTGTATCGCGCTTTATCCGGTAAGCAGATGGGAAGAGCTCATATTGAAACTTAAAGATCTTTCCACCTTTAAGAAAAAGACCCGCGATTTCAGAAGAGTGCTCCTTTCGATGGCTACAGAGCTTGAGATAGACGCCTCCGGAAGGGTCCTTTTCCCCTCTGCGCTGAGAGAGTACGCGGGGATCGATCAGGAGGTCACCCTCATCGGACTCGAAGATCATCTCGAGGTCTGGGACAGCACCAGATGGGAGGAACAGCGCGACGGCGTCCTTATGGACTTCAGTGACCTTGCCGAGGATCTCGAGGGGATATGAAAGAGCACGTTCCTGTAATGGTAAATGAGGTCCTGGAGGCACTCAGGCCGTGGGAAGAGGTCGGAACGGTCGTCGACGCGACTCTGGGACTGGGCGGGCACAGCGGATATATTCTCGGGAATTGCGCAAACGCCTACGTTATAGGTTTCGACCAGGATCCGTTTGCAAGAGAAGTGGCAGGCACGAATCTTTCCCGCTACAGCGGAAGGTTCGAGGTGATCGCCGACAACTTCAGGCACATTGAAAAGCTGGCGGAAAGACCCGGATGGACCGGCGCCTCGGCGGTCCTCTTCGACCTCGGAGTCTCGAACATGCAGATCACTGAGCCGGAGAGAGGCTTTTCGTTTCAGGGATCCGGGCCACTCGATATGAGGATGGATGCCTCGGAAGAGACGAACAGCAGGATGACTGCGAAAGATATCCTAAACGGGAGCTCCGTTAAGGAACTGACAGAGATCTTCAGAAAATACGGCGAAGAGGAGCATGCGTACCGCATTGCCCTGGGGATAGTAAGAAAGAGGGAAGCCGGCGAACTTTTGGAAACTACCGATGACCTCGTCCGGCTCATAAGGGAGGTACTGCCCGCTCCGGTACAGAGAAAGATGGGCGGCCATCCGGCAAGAAAGGTCTTCCAGGCCCTCAGGATAGCGGTAAACGATGAGATAAACGCTCTTGAAGAGGCATTGGACGGAGCGCTTAAAGTGCTGAAGCCCGGCGGGAAGATACTAGCGATGTCCTACCACTCGCTTGAGGACAGGATGGTCAAAACAAAGTTCAGAGAGTGGGAAGAACAGGGAGTGGGGCGCTCAAGTCCCAGAAAGGCGATAACTCCCTCCGAAGAAGAGATCGAAAGCAACAATAAATCAAGAAGCGCCAAACTGAGGATATTCGTATCTGACAAAGAAACTTCAGGGAAAGGAGACAAAGCCGATGCAATACACAGGATGCCGACATGAAGCCGAAAGGCCGCACTCATCGCTTTTCGTCATATGCTTTTTATCAGTCTTTATCTGTGCAGCCGCACTGGGTACTATTCGGCTGTACGGACTTTACCTTGAACACCGGATCTCCGAGACGGCAGGCAAGATCGAGGCATGCAAGGAAATCAACCTTGAAATGTCAAAAAAATATTCGGAACTCCTGTCTCCGGCAAGGATATACAGTTATGCACGCGAAGAGCTCGGCATGGTGAACGCAGAGAACATCAAGGTAGTCAGGGTGAACAATTCCGACGTGATGACCGCGCAGGCTGCGGTATATCCGACGGAAGAGAAGACAGGCTTCCTCGACTACATCAATCCTTTCGTAAGGAAGGCACATGCCAAGGATTAAGAAAGACGAGCCTGAGTGCATCAGGCGCTCAAAGTCCGTGTGGAGGGCTGTCTATTTTGTACTCGCAGTCCTCGCGGCCGGTACGGCATGGATACAGCTGAACCCGGACATCCGGGTGGTAAGGCAGTCGCAGAAACAATATTGGGCCAGCGTGACAGTCAGCGCTTCCAGGGGTGAGATCCGGGACCGCAACGACATCCCGCTTGCCGTTTCTGTTCCTGCGACGAGTTTTTTCATCGACCCCAAATATTGGGATCCAAAAAACGCGGGCCTGTTGGCGAAACCCTTCGAGGAAAGTACCGCAAAGAAATTCCGGAAAAATCTGACAGGCCGTTTTTACTGGGTGGCGCGGAACATCCCGAAGGAAAAGGCCGATACGCTTTTCAAAAATGAAATACCGGGGCTTTACAGGATCAGCGAGAGGATAAGGGTATATCCGCACGGAGAGCTGGCATCCCATGTGCTCGGCTTCTGTGATATCGATGAATACGGACAGGCCGGGATAGAGCTCGCATGGAACCACATACTCTATTCCCCGCCCAGGACAAGGTTCCTGACGAGGGATTCCAAGGGCAAGACACTGGACATCATCGGCGGAAAATCGGGGGTCCCCAAAAACACGTCGGGAACGATAAAACTGACCCTTGACTCACGCATCCAGCAGATAATGGAATGGCGCCTGATCGAGGGAGCCAAGTCGGCAAACGCCTCATGGGGAGCCGGAGTGTGTGTCGATCCCTACACGGGCGAGATACTTGCCCTTGCGAGTTATCCGTCGCTGGACCCCAACAACAGAAAAAACCTCGCTGACCAGGATGCCGTGAGGAATAACGTCGTGGGCAGGGTGTTCGAACCCGGATCCGTCTTCAAGCCGATCACGATGTCTATAGCGCTCGAAACGGCTGCCGCGAACAGGAACAGCCATTATACCTGCAAAGGGACCATGAAACTGGCGGACAAGACCATGAGCGACGTAAACAAAAAGGCTCATGGAACGCAGGATCTGACCCACGTATTGATGAACTCATGCAACATAGGCATGAGCCTGATGTCGATGGGCGTACCGCGCCATCAGGCGTACGGGATGCTCAGACAGTTCGGGTTCGGGGAGAAGACCGAGGTCGAACTCGCCGGAGAGGAAGCCGGTCTCATCAAGTCGCCCGAAGAGTGGCTCGGTACTGTTCCCGCGAACATTTTTATCGGGCAGGGGATCGCAGTCACGCCTCTGCAGGCTGTAATGGCGATAGCAAGCATAGCTAACGGCGGATCGCTGCTGAAGCCGTACATTGTAGCAGAGGTGACCGACACCGACGGAAAGGTGATCCACAGGGGAGGAAGAAGGGTCCGCTACCAGGTCATGTCTCCTGCCACCGCCGGGTTCATGAGGGCGGCGATGAAGAAAGTTGTCAGCGACGGCGGAGGGAAAATGGCTTTTTCGCCTAAAGTATCAATAGCTGGAAAAACAGGAACTGCCCAAATAGCAACAGCGGGGGAATATTCAAAGGGACATTACGTGGCATCGTTCGTCGGCTTCTGGCCGGCGGAAAAGCCCAGATATGTGATGATGATCAGCATTGGGGAACCCAAGGGCAGCAGGTACTACGGCGGACAGATAGCTGCGCCGATCTTCAGGTCGATAGCGGAGGACATCATGCAGA
The DNA here is from genome assembly GCA_002306075.1 of Synergistaceae bacterium UBA1358. Lineage (GTDB taxonomy): Bacteria > Synergistota > Synergistia > Synergistales > Synergistaceae > Caenicola. The sequence goes on along the minus strand of DBRW01000035.1, from coordinate 101,497 downwards.
TATCTCCCCCGGAAGACGGTGCGTTGAGGACGAAAGCAAACTGAGCGGCCGGCGGATCTTTGAAAAATGACTTCTTGACCTATCGGAGATACCGGTACTAAAATTGCCCTTTGGATCTGATGGAGGTGTTTTTATGAAGTTGAGCTCCCTGTTTTCACTGCTGGAAAAAAGCCCTCTCGAGATCACGATCCATAATGCAGGCGACTGCGGATGGGCAGATCGGACCGATGTCTGCGACCTGGTCTCTGACAGCAGGAAAGTGAGGCCGGGGTCGGTATTTGCCTGCGTCGAGGGCGAACACTCCGACGGGCATGACTTTGCCCGGTCGGCAGTCTCTTCAGGCGCCTCCCTCCTGCTTTGCGGGCACCCGATGGACATAGACGTACCGCAATTGATATGCGGCGACGTGAGAAGGAACATGGGCAGGGTGGCCTCCCTGCTTTACGGGGAGCCTTCATCAAAGCTCACGATGATCGCCGTCACCGGCACGAACGGCAAGACCACATCCGCATTCATGACAAAGTCTATACTTGAAAGCTCAGGCATCGGGACCGGCCTGCTGGGCACGGTCTGGTGCGACGACGGCGTCCTCAAAGAGGATGCGGAACATACCACTCCGGAGGGATCAGACCTTCAGCAGTGGCTTCACAGGATGGTCTCAAACGGATGCCGTGCATGTGTCATGGAGGCCTCTTCGCATGCCATCAGCCAGGGAAGGATCGACGGAGTCCTTTTCGACATAGCCGGATTTACTAACCTTACAGTGGATCACCTCAACTACCATGAGGATATGGAGTCGTACTTCAAGGCAAAGAGAAAACTTTTCAGCGACTATATGAGAGGCGAACGCCGCGCGGCGGTCAACCTTGACGACCCGTACGGAGCGCTGCTGCACGCGGAACTTGGTGAAAGAGCCGCAGGCTACAGCCTTTCAGACAGGAACGCAGACTTCTGCGCCGAAATAGTGCGGATGTCCGCGGAGGGAACGGACGTCCTGATGTCCGTGCCGGACAGCGGCAGTCCCATTGAGATGAAGCTCCCTCTTCTCGGAAGATACAATGTGATGAACGCGCTTCAGGCGCTGTCGCTCTCATGGATGTACGGAGCAGGGACGGAGGCCGTCCTTGACGGTCTTTCAAAGGTGAAGCAGGTGCCGGGCCGTCTGGAAAGGTATCTCATCAAAGGAAGCGGGACGTGCGTGATAGATTTTGCGCATAACCCGGACGGACTTGAAAAGATACTCTCGGCCCTCAGGCCGCTTTGTGAGGGCAGGCTGACCGTCGTATTCGGAGCAAGCGGCGAGAGCGACAAAAGCAAACGGCCGCTCATGGGGGAGACCGCGTCCCGCCTCGCGGACCACGTGATAATCAGTTCAGACAATCCAAAAAACGAAGATCCCGGTTTGATAGCAGAAGAAATACTGAGCGGAGCGAAACAGTACAGCGCCGCATGCACTGTGATGATCGACAGGGAAGAGGCAGTCGGGTACGGGCTAGACATGCTCTCGCCCGGAGACATCCTCGTGCTCGCAGGCAAAGGACCTGAAACCTCCCAGATAATGAAGGACGGGCCTGTCCCATATTCCGACAGGGATGCCCTTATGGGCTGGTGTGCAAGGAAGGGCAGGGCCGTCGTCTGACCCCGGGTCGAAACTGAGGGCGGCAGACGTTCGAAAAGAGACAAAAACAGATCAGAATACGGGGGTGTCCTGCATGAGACTGGACAAACTGCTTGAAAAACTTGAAATGAGCGGCCTTGAACACACGCTCTTACTGCCCGAAAACGGCGGGGCTGAGGTCCGGACCGAGATTACACGGCTGGTCTCGGACAGCAGAAAAGCGGGTCACGGATCGATCTTCGCATGTGTGATCGGAGAACACAGCGACGGACACGACTATGCGGAAAAGGCCTACAGATCGGGTGCAGCGGCGCTTCTCTGCGAACGCAGGCTGGATCTGCCGATACCCCAGATAATCTCAAAGGATATCAGACGCAACATGGGGGTAGTCGCATCCCTGCTTTACGACGAACCTGCGAAAAAGCTGAAGATGATAGCTTTGACGGGTACGAACGGCAAGACCACATCGACCTTCATGACAAAATCGATACTTGAAAATTCGGGCATCAAGACGGGACTGCTGGGCACCGTCTATTACGACGACGGAGATACGGCCGAGGACGCCGAACATACCACCCCGGAGGGCTCAGACCTGCAGCTCTGGCTGTACAGGATGGCGGAGAACGGATGCGGTGCCTGCGTTATGGAGACCTCCTCCCATGCCCTGGTGCAGGGCAGGCTGGACGGGGTCCTCTTCGACAGGGGAGGCTTCACCAACCTTACGGTAGACCATCTTGATTTCCACAAAGACATGGAATCCTATTACCGGGCCAAGAAAATGCTGTTTGAAAGATATATGAGAAACGACTGGCTCGCAGCTGTCAACATAGACGACAGCTACGGCAGGAGGCTTTACGGCGAGCTCGGCGGCAGGGCCGTAAGCTACGGGACCAAAGACAGATCCTCGGATTTCTTCGCGGTGATCAAGGGGACGTCCGCCGAGGGCATGGACGTGGAGATACGTACCCCGGACTCAAAGACGCCCGTCGCCACAAGACTGCCGCTTCTGGGAGAGTACAACATCCTTAACGCCCTTCAGGCGTTTTCTCTCTGCCGGTCGCTCGGAGTGGGGGAAGAGGCGGCGCTGGAGGGCCTGCTGAGGATGAAACAGGTCCCCGGAAGGCTTGAACGCTATCTGATCCCCGGCTCCGGCATATGCGTGATAGATTTTGCCCACAGCCCCGACGGACTCGAAAAGGTCCTGACGACGCTGAGGAGCGTCTGCAGGGGCAGATTGGCCGTGGTCTTCGGAGCGGGCGGGGACAGGGACAGGACAAAACGGCCCATCATGGGAGAGATAGCCGCGAGGCTTGCAGATTCCGTGATCATAACGTCGGACAATCCCAGGAGCGAGGACCCGGAACTTATCGTCTCAGAGATAGAAATCGGGGCAAGAAAACATTCGCAGGAGTACAAGAGGATCGTCGACAGAAAGGCCGCGATATTCGAGGGCCTGAAAAATTCAGGACCGGACGACATACTCCTTATTGCCGGGAAAGGGCCAGAGCCGTATCAGATATTGAAGGACGGCCCCATACCTTTCCTCGACAAAAATGTCGTCCTCGAGTGGTGCAGAGAAAACGGCAAAGAGGTGATCTGATGGACCGTGTGATGGCTTCCCATGCTGCGGAATGGATTGGAGGCGTCCACTGCGGCCCCGATGTCAGGCTGTGCAGACCGTGGAAGAGCGACAGCCGGGACATCGGACCGGGCGATGCCTTCGTGGCGCTTAAGGGCGAGAAGACAGACGGACATCTTTATGTCCACAATGCGATAGAGAGAGGAGCCAAACTTTTCCTGGTGGACAAATCGAGGGTCGAGGAATTGATGCTCTGCGAGCCCGAGTATTCCGGCGTATCCGTGATAGCCGTCAAGGACACGGCAGCCGCCCTTCCCGCTTTGGCCTGCGAGTACCTGAAACGTGTCTCACCCAGGCTGACGGGGATAACAGGAAGCGTCGGAAAAACGACTACCAGGGAGCTGACCGTGAGCCTTCTGAAAGCTGGGAAAAGGGTGCACAGCGCGATAAGGAGCTTCAACACGGTTGTGGGGTGCAGCCTTACGGTCCTTGCGATGCCTGAGGATACAGAGATCCTGATCCTTGAATTCGGAACGAACCACTTCGGCGAGATAAGGGAGATGGTATCGCTCTTCCCTCCGGAAACGGCCGTGATAACCGAAGTAGCTCCTGCCCACCTTGAGGGGTTTGAGGACATAGATGGAGTCCTCAGGGCGAAGATGGAAATATGTGAGTCGAAAATTCTCGATACTGTCATATATAACTTCGACAACATACCGCTCAGAAATGAATTGTCCTATAAATATAATAATATTAATAAAATGGGCGTCGGAAGGTGCGAAGGTGCCGATCTGAGGATCACAGATCAGAAACTGTCTCTGGGCGACAGAGGGGCAAAACTTGATTCCACTTATGATTTCAGGGGAAAAACCATCGGACTCAGTGCGGACCTGTTCGGGCTGCAGCATTCCTACAACGTCGGATATGCCTTTCTCACGGCCTGCCGCTACGGGATAAGCGAAGATGCGGCGAAGGAGGCTCTCCTTGAATTTGCGCCCATAGCCGGCAGGGGTATCTGCAAGAGACTGCCGGGGAACAAGTGGGTGATCGACGAGTCGTACAACGCGAACCCCAGTTCAATGAGTGTCGCACTCATGAATACGCTCAGCGTGGCGGAGAGTTCGTCTCTCACGCCGTATGCCGTGCTCGGAGGGATGAGGGAGCTTGGAAGATCCTCAGCCATGTGGCATCGGGAGATACTGAATATGGTCACAGGTTTCAGGAGGGTCCTGCTCCTTGGCGGGGAATGGTTCGATCCGGACACAGTCATTCCGGAAAACGCCGAGAGGCACATGACTTTCGAAGAGCTGACGCCTCTTGCCGAAGAGCTTGCAGGCCCCGATTCTGTCGTATTGGTCAAAGGGTCGAACTCGTACGGGCTCAAGAGGTTCACGGCGCTGCTGACGGAGGGCTGATATGTATAACGGATTCGTTTTAGTGCTCCTCTTCTCGCTGGTAACGGAGATACTCCTTCAGGGGATGTGGACGGACAAAATGCACAGGATGAAAATAGAGCAGGTAACGAAGCTCTACGGTCCGTCGTGGCATGAAAAGACAAAGGCCGGAACTCCGACCATGGGAGGGATAATTTTCATCCCGGTCTTCCTCGCCGCAGTATGCGCGGGATACTTCCTGAGTCCATACAGCGACCTTCACAAGACGCTGATGGTCGCCCTCTATCCGATCCTGGCCGCCGCGGTGGGCCTGCTGGACGACTGGCTAAAGTATTCGAAGAGGTCGAGCGACGGGCTCAAGAGCATGCAGAAACTGGTCCTTCAGATCGCCGTGACCGTTCCGTGGGCGATATGGGCCGTTCCGTCGGACCTAGATCTGATATTCGTCTCTGTGCACAGGTATGTCGGCATTGCTCTTCTCGTCTTCACGGGAGTCGGCCTTCAGAACGCGGTGAACGTGACGGACGGGCTTGACGGCCTGGCAGCGGGATCCGTGCTCATTTCTCTTCTGGGAGCCCTTTCGTTCCTTGGAGGCGAACCGTCGATAATTTTTCCCATCGCGTCGGGCGCGGGGATATGTCTCGGATTTTTATGGCACAACTGCAATCCGGCAAGCGTCTTCATGGGAGATGTAGGGGCGCACTTTTTCGCGGGGCTCCTCCTTTCCCTGTGCGTCGTGTCCGGTGCGTTCATCTATGTGATACCCATTTCATTCATATTTGGGCTTGAAATACTCTCGGTGACCCTTCAGATAATTTCGATCAGGGGCTTCAGGAAGAAGATATTTCTCATGAGTCCGATACACCACCATTTTGAGATGCTCGGGTGGAAAGAGACTCAGATCGTGACAAGGTTCTGGATAATACACGCTGTCGGCATGCTGACTCTGATGTCGGTGCTGTTAATGCTGATGGTTTTGGTATAAAATAAGAGTTTGGCATGAATTTGAATCTGATCTGTTGGGGGAGTCAAAATGGTCAATGATCTTGCTTACAAAGGGAAAAGACTCTCTGTGGTCGGTGCCGGGGTCAGCGGAAGATCGCTGGCGGAGCTTGCAAAAAAGCTGGGAACCGACGTGTTCGTATCCGAGCTTAAGGAGATGCCGCAGGAAACAGCTGAGGCGCTCGGCTCCCTGGGGATAAAGTGGGAATCCGGGGGGAACACCCGGAAACTTCTCGAAGCAGACGAAATAATCGTAAGCTCGGGCATCCCGTCTGACATTCCGATCCTGCTGGAGGCTTCTTCACAGGGGATACCTGTCACGAGCGAACTCGACTTCGTATATCCGTTCCTGTCGGGGAAGATAATAGCGATAACGGGCAGCAACGGCAAGACGACGACCGCATCCATGACCGGCTACTTCCTTGAAAGATCGGGCGCGGCCTCGATGACGGGAGGCAACATCGGAAATCCCGCAGCGAATGCCGCCTTTACGGATACAGATCATATCGTCCTCGAGCTGAGCAGTTTCCAGCTCAGCAGGCTTGAGAGGTTCATGTGCGACGTTGCCGTCGTCACTAATCTTGCGCCAGATCACATAGACTGGCACGGTTCATACGAAAAGTATGTCGAGGCCAAGGCGAACGTGATCCGGCGCCTGAAGGAAGGCGGTGCGGCCATATGTCAGAAGAGAGACTGCGAAGCTCTGGGCGTCGGTCACGGGAGGACCTTCCCTCTGATCTGGGCTGGGCCTGATCCATCGGCACGGGGCATATATCTGGACAGTGAAAGTTCCGCCGCCTATTTATGCAAGGACGCCGGCACAGAGCCGATTAAGCTTTTTGATTTCGAAGCGGTAAGGCTCCTTGGGTCTCACAATATCGAAAACACTGCGATGGCAGCGGCCTCGCATGCGCTTCTGGGCTTCGGCACACCGGCTCCGGAGGTCATCTCGGCATATGAACCTCCGAAACACCGCTGCGCGTTTGCAGGCAGATCCCGCGGGATAACCTACGTCGACGATTCGAAGGGCACCAACGTGGCGGCGACCGTGACAGCCATGAGCTCCCTCGAAGGCGACAAGGTGATGATACTGGGCGGAAAGGGCAAGGGCGAGGATTACGCGCCGCTTGCCGAGGCCGTCCTGAAGTACGCCAAGGGCGCGGTGCTGCTGGGCGAAGAAAAGGAAAAGATAGCTCTGGCTCTTGACGGGGCCGGATTCAATAATTACAGCATGGTCTCGACCATGGAGGAGGCCGTCGAGGCCGCCTCCAGGATCGCGGCACCCGGAGATACGGTGCTGCTTTCGCCGGCGTGCACCAGCTGGGACATGTACCCGAACTACGGCGCAAGAGGAGACCATTTCTGCAGTATAGTAAAAGGGATCATAGAGAGAGATTCATAGGCCATGCCTGCTGCGGAAGAGGTTCGGGAGAATAAGAGGCGTTACAGGATCGACCCGTTCATCTGGGTCATCCCGCTCATACTGAGCGGGATAGGGATCCTTATGATCACGTCCACAACGAGCCCGAACTCCTTCACCCATACCGGGACCCCGTTTCAGATGGGGATTAAGCAGGCACAGTGGCTGCTCATCGCACTTTCGGGGATGTTCGTGGTCTTTTCCGTCCCGCTGCGTTTCTGGAAAATGATGAGCGGCCCGATACTTATCCTGACATGGTTTATGAGCTGGCTTCCGCTCATCCCCGGCGTAGGTGTGAGCGTCGGAGGAGCCAGCCGCTGGATAAATGTTCCTGGTTCGTCTATATCCATACAGCCGGGAGAGCTGCTCTGCCTTGCCATGGCACTGCACCTTGCCAAACTGCTTTCGAAGTGGGACAAGGATCCGGGAAAGGCCTTCCTTTCCACCATAATACTGGTCGGGATAGCGGCACTGCCGCTTGCCCTGCAGCCGGACCTCGGGACCATAATACTGATCTTTATGGTATCGATGGGGATGTACGTTGAGAGGATAGGATGGAAGTGGCCTGTCATGGCCGGAGGATTGCTGGGCGGGATCGTGTTCCCGCTGCTGATATTTTTTGAACCATACAGGATGAGAAGGGTCACGGCGTTCATGGATCCCTGGAGTGACCCGCTTGACACGGGTTTTCAGGCCATACAGGGACTTATAGCGTTTGCAAACGGGGGTTTCTGGGGGACAGGGCTCGGACACGGTTTTCAGAAGCTTAACTATCTTCCCGCAGCCTATACCGACTTTATCTACGCCGCTATAGGCGAAGAGCTCGGACTGATGGGAACGCTCGGCGTGATCGGACTTTTTGCCTTCTGGGTAAGCCAGGCCAGGATGGTATATTACAGGGTCCCCGACGGCTTCAAGTCGTCGCTGACATGGGGGGTCACACTGACTGTGATCCTGCCTCTGGTAATAAATGTAGCGGGCGTCACGAAGCTTATACCGCTGACGGGTATGCCCCTCCCGTTTGTCAGTTACGGAGGGACCTCGCTGCTGACCATGTGGTCGAGGGTAGGGATAATGCTTAGGCTTGACAAAGAGAGCCGCGACAGGGAGGAGAGGCCATGAGCGGCAGACTGATCCTGGCCGCGGGAGGGACCGGAGGCCACATCTGGCCGGCCATATCCTTCGGACGGTGGATCGCCGAAAACAAACCGGATGTCTCCGTCTCGTACATTTGCGGCAGCCGTCCGCTTGAGCTCGAAATATACGCCGCCGCGGGGATAGAGCCGCACTGTCTGAACATCGACGGCTCCCCGTTTTCGGGAAGCGGGATAGAGAGGCTGAAGCGAGCCTGGGGCCAGGTTGCTGCGCTTCGGGAGTCCGCGTCATTCATCAGATCCGAATCGCCGGACTTCGTGCTTCTTTTCGGAGGGTATGTGACCTTTCCGGTCCTGCTGGCATCGAGGATGCTGAAGGCCCCGTCTGCGATCCACGAGCAGAACGCTTACGCGGGCAAGGTGACCAGGATAGCGTCACTAATGGGCGTGGAGATATACTCAGGCTGGAGAGAATGTCTTCCCCTGCCTGCATCGAAATACACGAGGATAGGTGTCCCTGTGAGGGAGTTCGATCTGCTTCCGCGTGAAAAGGCGTGGTCGGAACTCGGACTTCCCGGAGAGCTTCCGGACGGGCCGAAGGTCCTGGTATTTTCCGGGTCTCTGGGAAGCGCCTCTATCAAGGATCTTGTCCTGATGACAGCATCAAAAGAAGAGTTTTCGTCATGGACCTTTATCATACCCGCCGTGTCGGAAGAGACGGAAAGGGTAAGGGAAAATGTATTCCTCCTTCCGAAGGTATGGAAGACCGAACTGCTTTACAGCCTTGCGGACATTGCCGTCGTAAGGGGCGGCGGGTCGACTCTGACCGAGGTCTCGGTCCTTGATATACCGTCGCTCGTGATACCGTGGGAGGGCGCCGCAGATGACCACCAGTATCACAATGCGGTCTCGTTCTCTTCGGAAAACAGGGGCGTTATCTGGGACGGCAGGGGAGACGGCGAAGCTTTTGCTAAAAACATTATGAGACTGTATGATATCCACTTGGATGGAAAAGACAACGGGAAAGAAAAACGGCACAACAGCTCCGGACAGATCTGCGGAGACCTGTGGCTTGCTGTCTCTTCCTATTTTTGAAAGGAGAGCTTTTCTTGGCAACTGTGACTGACAAAGACCTTAAGACGAAAAATATCCACCTCATGGGGATAGGCGGAGCGGGAATGAGCGGCCTGGCCATCCTGCTTGACCAGATCGGCGCAAGAGTGTCCGGCTGCGACATGATCCAGACCTCGTACATGAGGGAACTGAAAAAGAGGAATATCCCCATAGAGATGGGACACGACGCAAGACATATAGATGATTTCATGCCCAACATCCTGGTCTATTCAAGCGCGATCCCAAAAGATCACTCTGAGATACTCAAGGCATGGCAGCAGGGAATAACAGTTTCGCGAAGAGCAGAGATCCTGAGCCTCATCTTCAACTCCAGGAGGGGAGTCGGGATAGCCGGGACACACGGCAAAACGACTACATCCTCGATGATATCGCTGATCGCAGAACTTGCCGATATAGATCCCACTGTTGCCATAGGCGGAGAACTGTCCGATATTGGAACGAACGCAAAACTTGGGCAGGGCGAGTATATGGTCGCGGAGCTCGATGAAAGCGACAGGTCCTTCGTCTATTTCCACCCCGAGATAGCGATCATAACGAATATCGACTGGGACCACAGGGATCACTACATGACATTCAAGTCGGTAACGGATGCCTTTGCCGAGTTCCTGGCACACAGGAAAGAGGGCGGGAAAAGCATCGTCTGCATGGAAGACGCCGGTGTGAACACGCTCTGTTCCGATTACGACATATCCGAGGGGATCGTAACGTACGGATGGGGGACAGGCTGGGACTGGGGAGCGACCGAGGTGTGCCACAACAACGGCGGAGGCGTCTCATACACGCTCAACCGGAATGGAAAACCGGCTGGCAGGGTCGAGCTTGCGGTATCGGGCGAACACAATGTGCTCAATTCGCTTGCCGCCTTTGCCGCGGCACATGAGATGGGCATACCGGAAGAGAAGATCAAGGCGGCGCTTGCCGGGTTCAAAGGGGCAAAACGCAGGCTCCAGAAGATGGGCGAGGTCGGAGATATCCTTGTTTACGATGACTACGGACACCATCCGAGCGAGATCTGCGCTACGCTCAGCACCGTCCGTAAAATTTTCCCGAAACGAAGACTGGTGACGGTCTTCCAGCCCCATCGCTTCAGCAGGACAGCGGCGCTGTACAAGGAGTTCGCAGATGCGCTCTCGCTCGCGGACAGGGCTTTCATCCTTCCCGTTTACGGGTCTGACGAGATGCCGATAGAGGGAGTCTCGTCCAAGATGATATTTGACGCAGCGTCCGAGGACAACAGAGCGCATTACGAGCTGTCCGGCAACTTCGATGATCTGGTACGTTCCGTCTGCTCGACGGCGAGGAGCGGTGACATCATCCTTACTATAGGAGCGGGAAGTGTCGGCACCCTGGGCAAAAAGATCTGCGAGACCCTCGAACAGATGAACAAAAAAGAAGAGGAGAAAGAGTGATTTGACGACGGATCATCCTCTCAGGGACCTCAATACATGGGGAGTCGGAGGCACCTGCAGCATATTTGAGGCGCCTGCGACCGCGGAGGAGGCCCGCTCGGCAGTTGCAGCGTCATCAAAGCGGGATCTCCCGCTCTATGTACTCGGAGGAGGATCCAACGTACTTGTGTCAGACGGGCCGATCAGAGCCGCTGTCATACATACTGGAAGGCTTGATCTCATAAAGATCAGGGAGAGTTCAGACGGCAGAAGCGCGGAGATCGAGGCCGGAGCGGGAGTACCGGTAAAAAAGCTGCTTTCAGTGGCAATGAGCGAAGGTCTCGGCGGACTTGAATTCCTTACAGGCATTCCCGGTACTCTGGGCGGAGCGATCTGGGGAAATGCGGGAGCGGACGGCGCCGGGTTCGGAGGTCTCGTCAGGGAGGCATCGGCTATAGGCCGCGATGGTCTGGAAATGAAGCTCTCACAGAGCGACTTCAGCTGGAAATACCGTACCTGCCCCTTGGACGAAAGCAGGACAGCGCTTATCACATCGTGTGTTATCTCTTTAAAAAGGGAGAGCAGGTCAGATATATTTGACAGGATCAAAAAGTACGCCGCCATGAAAAAGGGCCAGCCGCTCGGGAAAAAGACAGCGGGATGTGTATTCAAGAACCCCGAGGGGACATCTGCCGGCCTTCTGCTGGACAGGTCGGGCTGCAAGGGGATGAGGGTCGGGGGAGCGGTCGTATCGGCGTCTCACGCAAATTTCATCGAAAACGAAGGCAATGCCACATCCAGGGATATATTTGAGCTTTGCGAGCTTTGCCGAGAGACGGTGTACAGGGATCACGGGGTATATCTGGAATATGAAATTAAATTTTTGGGCAGTTTCAAAAAGGACTAGAAAGAGACTTAAGCTTTTTCTTGTTATTATGTCTCTGTCCTGCGGAATACTCGCCGCTGTAGAGGCAAGATATGCCTTTCTCAGGCTTCACGACATAGAGGCGGACCCGGGCGGGATAATATCCGAACAGGCGATATGGGGGACGATAAAGCCAAGCCAGGAAAAGGTATGGATCCTGTTCTGGCTCTCAAAAGAGGAATACTGCAGGAACATTGAGGCATATTATCCCGTGAACCTCAGGATGGGGCTTTCGGGGTGGGGTAAATTCAGGCTCGAAGTCCTTCCTCTCGAAGCGGCGTTCAGGATGTACTGGGGAGGAAGGTACTGGTATGTGTCGGCGGACGGAAGGATGTGGCTGAGTTCGCTCAGGGAGAGCTCCTTCACATCTACGGAAAAAGCGGATGAGCTTCCGTTGCTGACCTGGTCGACGGACAGAGAGACCCCGGCCGATCTTTCAGGCGAACACGGGAACGTCTTTCGTTCCAGCCTCCCTTTGGAGAAGATCATGCTTTGGCATGAGAACCTGAAAGCTCTCGGCTGGTCGAAGAACGTCAAATATATCCAGGCGGGCTTCAGAGAAGGCAATTACGTGGTAAGGCTGATCCTTTACGGTCCAGACGGCGAAAACGGGGCAAACATAATGCTCCCCGACGATCCCAAAGAATGGCAGACCACAGGACTGGCGATCAAAAAGATCTACCCCGAAGTATCTGCGATTTCCCCGGGAATCTTTATCGACGCCACATATAAAGATAAAATTCTTGTGAAAAATAGGGTACAATAAGTATCGGAAAATGTTTCTCATCTAAAGAGAGGGGGCTATTTGATTGTTTAGGAAAGCCTCAGGTTATCCATCGGATCGTGAGCCTGAACTCCTTGCCGGACTTGACCTTGGAACAAGCAAGGTCACTGTTGTCGTAGCCGAAAGGGAACCGGGGAGCGAAGAAGCTCAGATTATCGGTGTGGGACAGGCGCCGTCAAATGGTATCAGGAAGGGACTCATAGTAAACCTTGACCAGGCCGTAAGATCTGTGAGGCAGGCAGTAAGCGATGCGCAGAATATGGTCGGTCAGGATATCACCGAAGTGACTGTGGCTTTTGGCGGCGGAGAAGTAACAAGCATAAGGACTAAAGGGATGGTATCCCTTGGCCGGACGCCCCGCCCTGTCATGCAGCTGGACATCGAAAGAGTCATCGAGGCTGCCCAGGCAGATGTCGCCGTTCCGGCGAACCAAAGCATCCTGCACACTATCCCCGTAGAGTATTCCCTGGATGGCAACGTCGGCATAGATGATCCTCTCGGCATGACTGCCATCAGGCTGGACATACAGCTTCAAACGGTAATAGTACCCACATCCACTATCCAGAACGTTATGAACTGCGTCGACAAGGCGGGGCTTGATGTTGCCGGACTGGTGCTCAAACCGCTTGCCTCGGCGCTGGGGGTCATCTCGCCCGAAGAGGCCCTTGCGGGAGCCGTCGTCATAGACATAGGCGGAGGGACCACGGGAGTGGCCGTATTCTCCGACGGGAGGCCGAAGCACCTTGGCCTGATCCCGGTCGGAGGAGACCACATAACCAACGACATAGGAAGCGTTCTGAAGCTTCCCCTCAACAAATCCGAAGAGCTGAAGAAGGAGATCTCCGTGTTCACGGCACCCGAAGATCCCTCCGAGACTGTCGATTTCGTGTACAACGGCAGGAACTACAGCATATCCAAAAATGACCTTCACGAAATAGTAAGGTGTCGGATCGAGGAGCTATGCGACGTGCTCGTCCGTCCCCAGATCAAGGCGGCGGGCATCCCGATGCTTCCGGCGGGGATAATACTTACCGGAGGCGTTTCGAAGACGGAGGGGATCGACGCATTCGTGCTCGACATAATGGACCTTCCCTCAAGAGTATCGTCGCCCATTGACGCGAACAGGATGCCGCCCGGCAGGAACACGCAGGAATACGCGGCAGCTGCTGGCATTATCCGGTATATCGCGGAGCGTGAGAGGGACCCCTTCCGTTACCTCGACAATCCGCTGATCAGGGGCATATCGTCCGACGACGGAGGCAAGCCGTCCATAGTGCCTGAAACGAGAGTCAGGATAAGACTGGATGAGAACAACAAGGTCTCCGGTACAGGCTTCAATCCGCTTGAAGGGATCAAAAATGCCTTCAAGGACCTTTTTTAAACAATGACCCTGGGCGACCGAAGGGGGATTTTCTGTGGCCGATATGACTGAAATATTTCAGCTGGACAAATCAAACTACCCGACAAGAGAGATCATAAAGGTGATCGGTGTAGGCGGCGCAGGCAACAACGCGCTCAACCACATAATAAGAGGCGGGCTCAGCGGAGTCGAGTTCATTGCAGCAAATACAGACATGGCTCATCTTGAGCTCTCCGAAGCGCAGAACAGGATAATCCTGGGCAGGGAACTGACGAAGGGGCTGGGTGCGGGTTCCGACCCGGAGATCGGTTTCAAGTCGGCCCAGGAATCGAGAGAAGAGATAAGAGCGGCCGTTGAAGGGGCCGACATGGTCTTCATAGCGGCGGGGATGGGAGGCGGCACGGGTACCGGAGCAGCTCCCGTGATAGCTTCGATCGCGAAGGAAGCCGATGCTCTGGTAGTCGCTGTCGTTACGCTCCCGTTCTCATTTGAGGGCAAACGCCGCATAAACCAGGCCAACCTGGGCGTTGCGCAGCTGAGGGACAAGGTCGACGCGCTTATAATGATCCCTAACGACAGGCTGCTGAGCATAACTGAGAAAAAGACCACCATAAACGATGCTTTCAGGATAGCCGACGGGGTCCTCCATCAGGCAGTACAGGGAGTCACCGACCTCATCCTCCGTCCGGGCCTCGTCAACGTCGACTTTGCGGACGTCAGGACGATAATGTCGAACGCGGGCTCGGCGATCATGGGAATAGGAGAGGGCTACGGCGAAAAGCGCGCAGCCACCGCCGCATACAACGCGATAAACAGTCCACTTATGGATACTGACATGAGCGGAGCGAAGGGCATCCTCTTCAACATCACCGGAGGAGCGAACGTCGGCATACATGAGATAAACGAGGCGACAAGGATCATAACCGAAGCCGCGGATGAAAACGCGTTCATCATCTGGGGACATGTGTTCGATCCCGAAATGGACGACTCGATACAGATCACAGTCATTGCGACAGGATTCGATAACCAGGGCAAAAAAGAGATCCATGCCGACCCGGGATTTTCAAAAAAAGTCGACATATCCGCAGTGAAGCACCTGAATGCCTTCAGCTCAGGCAGGCCTCTGGCACAGCCGCAGATCCAGCAGACCGCGCTCCATGCCGATAAGGCACCGGCACAGAGAGTCTTTACAGCTTCGCCTCTAAGGGAGACAGCCGAGGAGAAGCCCGCTCCGTCCAAAGACGAGAGCTTTTTTAAGGAACCGAAGAGATCTCTCTCCGAAGAGGATAAACAGAATCAGAATTTGATCCCACCGAAGGAACAGGACACCCCGACCGTGATGAGGATCGCAAAGACCGCTCCATCACAGAACGGACAGATACAGGACGAGGACATGTTCAAAGGGAGCGGGGCTCCCACTGACCAGTTCGACGTGCCTGCGTACCTGAGACGGAGGCGCGGATCCTGAAAAGGAAAAGGGAAGCATCAGGCTCTTGCGCAGGGAAGATCACCGCATGGCAGAGCTGGAAAGAATATCGCATGGACGAAGAGTGCGTAACGGAGCTGCCCAGGGGAGGAGATCTTCCTTGGGCGCTCTTCTATCCGGCGGATTATGCCGTGGCATCATCCAACCTCGGTTACCACTACGTATACCGTGCCCTTAAGGAACTCGGCATCGCGGCGGAACGGTTCTGCGGCTCACCGGTACCGTTCAGGTCGATAGAAGGGGATACCCTTCTTGAGCGTTTCCCTGTCATAACCGCAAGCGTTGCCTACGAAGGGAATGCCGAAGGATTTTTCAGATGGCTGAACTCCGCCAACATACCGCTCCACTTCGAAGACAGACTTTTGGGCAGTTTCCCAATAATAGGAGCAGGCGGAGCGATGACATACATCAATCCTCTTCTTCTGTCCGCGGTATGCGACTTCATTGTCCTGGGAGACGCCCTCGATTCGCTGCCCTTTGTTGCGGAGTCACTGCGGAGGTATATGCAGGACGGAAACAAGACGAAGCTCTTTTCCGCACTCGCTGAGCATCCTTCGATATTAGTGCCCCCGGTCCATATACGGCAGGGCGAAGTTTCAGTCAGAAGACGCATCGCAAACGATCAGCCGCTTGACGGAAAATATCCGATGACCAGCACCTGGCTCACGCCGAGAAGTTCCTTCGGGAAGACTCTCCTCGTCGAACTCCAGAGAGGCTGTGCCAGGAACTGCAGTTACTGCACCCTGCCGGGCTGTTTCGGAAAGATGAGGTTCAGGGATATCGGTGTCATCATGGAGAGACTTGAAGAAATCTTCGCAGCGCACGAGGTAGAACAGGTAGGTCTCGTCACGCCGGAAGCGGGAGATCACCCCCGGATCGAGGAGCTTCTTGATCTCCTGGCGGCCAGAGACAAGGGAGTATCGTTTGCCTCGCTGAGGATAGACGGGCTGACGGAAAAGATGCTCTCTGCACTCAAAACCGGGGGAAGGCACAGCATAACGGTCGCCCCGGAGACAGGAAGCGACGAGCTGCGTTTTTCCTGCGGGAAAAAGTTCACCAATGAGCTGATAACAGAAAAAATGAAACTTGCGGCATCGCTTGGAATAGACCAGGCCAAGCTCTATTTTATGACCGGACTGCCGGGGGAGACAGATGAGGACATACGGTCGATAGCCGCACTCTCCGGCAGGATAATAGACGAGACCGGAATGAACCTGATCCTTTCGGTCGGCCCCTTCGTCCCGAAGCCCGGGACTGTCTGGAGCAGAGCAGAATTTGGAGGCGTGCCCGAGCTGAAGAGAAAGTATGATATTTTGATCAGGGAGCTTTCAAAAATAAAGAAAAAAAGACCGCAGCTGAGGATGACAAGTCCCAAGGAGGCGGAGAGCGAGTTCTCTCTTGCCTGGTACGGATATAAAGAGAGCACGGCACTGGCAAAAAACGGGGGAGTTTCGAAAAAAGTTCCTTTTGACAGCACCGCCAGAGCCAAAACGCTGTTAGAATTAGAACGTCTGTGGTAGTCTGTGACAGGAGGTGGCAGCATGGTTACGAGAAGAACGCGCAACTATAAGGAAAAGAAACCCATGACGACCTTTGGACAGTTCATTTTGCCCCTGACTGTGATAATGGCGCTCGCGCTGCTTTTCTTCAGTGTCAAGCTCTTCTTCTTCAACACAGACGGGACTGATGAGATCACAGTTCCGCGGGAGGAGACGGTAAAACAGGCGCCGGCAGATCCTGTTCCGGCCGAAAGACCGGCAGAGATCACCCCTGCCGCCCCGGCGGTAAAAAAGGTGGAGGTAAAACCCGCACAGCCCGTCGATGTAAAGAAAGAGGAAGCAAAGAAAGAGAGCACTGCAGCCGCTGTGAAAGCTCCTGCGAAACCTGCTGCCGCAGTGAAGGAGACGGCGCCCAAAACTGAAGCGCCGCAAAAGACAGAAGCTAAGTCCGTCAGATGGGACATCCAGATAGGAGCCTTCGCATCGAAGGAGAACGCGCTCCAGCTTATAGAGAAGGCAAGAAAACAGGGACACGAGGTGTATCTGGTCGAAGAGAAAAAGAACGGGGCACCATTTTACAAGGTGCGTGTAAAAAATCCGAAGACAGGCAGGGACGATGCCGTCGCCCTTTCAAAGGTACTGGAGAAAGAGGGATACCCCTATTTCCTTGTTGAGATCAAGTAGCATTTTTATTCATAAATATTGTTACGAAAGGTCGCTGTATTGATGTCAGGTTTTGTAAAAGAGGTCACGCCGCGGACAGATGCTCTGCAGTATGTTGCTGAGAGGCTGTCTTTCCCATGGAGTGTGCGAAGCGCGGATATCCCGCTCGATTCTGCCCTCGGGAAGAGGATCGCCGGGGATATAGAGGCGGAAGAACAATATCCACCCTTCACAAGAAGCCTGAGAGACGGCTATGCCGTCTGCAGTCCCGATGTCGTGGCCGCGACTCCCGGTACCCCGACGTTTCTGAACAGGACCGGGGATGTTCTGATGGGAACGGTCCCGGAATTTTCGATAGCATCAGGAGAGGCTGCCGCGATCCCTACGGGCGGGATACTCCCGAATGGGGCGGATGCCGTCGTGATGCTTGAGAGTACGACCTCCACGGGCGGATGGATCGAAGTCAGGAACGCCGTCCAGTCCGGAGACAACGTCATCCATGCCGGAGAGGAGTTCTCTGCCGGGCAGAAAGTCCTTTCCCGCGGCGACATCGTCGATTTCAGGACTGTGAGCATCCTGTCGACACTTGGCATAAAGAGCGTCCCGTCGACAGACCTGAGAATAAGCATCCTCAGCACCGGAGACGAGATAGTTCCGGTCGAAACACGGCCGCTTCCTCCGGGCAGGATAAGAGATGTGAACGGATGGTCTGTGAGGTCCCTTCTTTCGAGGTATGGTTTCGAAGCCTCATACAGAGGGATCCTCTCCGATGAAGGCGATGATTTTGAGGCCGCCGTGAGAGACGAGATCGAAAAGTGCGATGTCCTGGTGCTGAGCGGAGGTTCCTCCGTAGGAGTCAGGGATCACTGTTCGAGAGTTTTGGAAAAACTTCCCCCGCCCGGCCTGATGGTCAGGGGGATAAACATAGTCCCGGGAAAGCCGACCCTGATCGCCGGATGTCTGGAAGAGAAAAAGCTCGTCGTAAGCCTTCCCGGACATCCGCTGTCATGCCTGACTGTTGCGTTCGTGCTGCTGCTTCCTCTGCTGCTGAGGCTTGTCGGTGCCGATGGGGAAGGGTACGGCATAAAGATGCGGCTTCCCATTCTGAGTGACGTCACGGCAAGGACAGGCCCGGAGGAGTTCGTGCCATGCAGGGTGACTGCGGAAGGAAAGATCGATCCGATACTTGCCAAGTCGGGCTATGTCTCTTCACTTGCGTCAGCGGACGGATTTATTAGGATACCCGAAGACAGGGAAACTATCAGGGCCGGTGATACGGCGGAGGTATGGTTATGGTAGCCCTATACAGCGAACACATCGATCCGGCGAAAGCTCTGGAGCTTCTGAAGGAGGCATTTTTCGACCGGATCTCAGCAAATAAGACAGAAATGAAAATATCAGATGCGCTCGGGCACGTGCTGGCGGAAGACATAACCGCTCACAGGAACGTTCCCCATTATGCGGCATCCGCAGTTGACGGATACGCCCTTGACGCATCTTCGACGATAGGCGCCGCGCAGGCGACTCCGGTAAGGCTCGGACCTTCGTCATACAGATGGATGAACACCGGGGCGGATATACCGCACTGGGCCAACTCAGTGCTGATGGTCGAGGATTCTTCCCTGGAAGGGGACGACCTGCTCGTGTTCAAAAGCCTGACGCCCTCGGCAAACGTAAGGCCGCTCGGGGAAGACGTCATGGCAGGCCAGATCATAGCGCGCGAGGGGGAGACGGTGAGCCCCGCTCTTATCTCCCTCTTTCTCTGCGCAGGTATAGAGAGCGTGCCGGTCTTCAGAAAGCCGAAGACCCTCTACATCCCGACCGGAGATGAGGTCATCGAGAGGGGAAAATGGCTCAGGGATCCAAGTCCGAGATCGGGGACTGTCGCGGAAAGCAACTCTCTCTTCATCGAAGCCTCCTTCAGAGAGTGGGGATATGATGTCGACGTATCGGCCGTCGTGCCGGACGACCCCGCGATACTCAAGGAAAAGGTCTCCGAAGGAGCAGAAAAGTACGACATCGTCCTGGTGGGTGCGGGTTCGGCCAAAGGCCGCCGCGACCACACCAAAGAGGTCTTCGAGGAACTCGGGGATATGATATTCAGGTGGATAAGGATGAAACCGGGACGGCCTGCCATGGCGGCAAGGATCAAAGACAAGCCCGTGATATGCCTGCCGGGATTTCCGATGTCGACAACGGTGGTACTGTGGAGCCTCGTCTATCCGCTCTTAAACTTTCTTTCGGCCAAGGACGGAGACAGGGAGATGCTGATCAGAGAGGCCGTCGGCTGCAGGGAGATATGGGACACAAAACTGCTTGTCCAGCACTCTTCGCCAGCGGGGATAGAGGAATGGCTCAGGGTGAAGACAGCCAAAGTAGGAGATACCCTCTATTCCTGGGCGCTGACCTCGGGAGCGAGCGTTCTATGGGCCCTTGCCGAGGCGGACGGCATAGCGCTCCTTCCCGCATCGGCGCTTGAATGCGAGAAGGGCACGGATGTAAAAGTATGGATGAAGAGGAACGTCGACCTGGACAGAAGGATACTTTTCCAGGGTTCGGACGACCCCGCGATACAGCTCCTCGTGACACCTATAAGGCGCAGGGGCGGAGATCTTGTCTCGCGCGCCGTGGGAAGCATGGGCGGACTGGCCGCGCTGAGCAGAGGGGAGTGCCATCTGGCGGCTGCCCATCTGCTTGACGACCGGGACGGCTCATACAACGACAGTTTTATAGAACGTTTTGCGGGCAATGAAAAGTGGGAGAGGGTGCTCGTCTTTTACAGGACACAGGGGATCATCGTCCAGAAGGGGAACCCAAAGAATATCCGTACCTTCGAAGACCTCTGCGCCAAAGACAATGTCTTTTCGAACAGACAGCCCGGCGCCGGCACGAGGGTCCTTTTCGACCATCTGCTCAAACAGGCGGGCAAGCCTCCCTCTGAGATAAAGGGCTACGAACAGCAGTGCACGACGCACATGGAAGCTGCCAACAGGGTATTTACGGGGCTTGCGGATGCAACTTTGGGGATCAAGTCGGCTGCCGACGCGCTGGGGCTCGACTTTATCCCGCTTGCAGAAGAACCCTATGAGCTCGTGATACCGGCAAAATATATGGACCACCACGCCATCGCGGCGCTTCTGGAAAGTCTGGACGACAGCGAATGGAGAAGGACCGTCGAGTCAATGGGGGGCTACAGATGGCCGGACTGACGGACGATTTCGGCAGAGACCTCAACTATGTCCGCATATCCGTGACGGACAGGTGCAACTACAGATGCAGGTACTGTATGCCTCCTGGGGGCGTGGAATATCTTGATCACAGCGAGATAATGAGGTACGAGGAAATATCTTTCCTCTGCAGCGTGCTCCGGGAACTTGGAGTAAGGAAGGTCCGCTTTACCGGCGGAGAGCCCCTTGTACGCAAAGGGCTCGTAAACTTCCTGAAAGAGCTGAACAGGGAGTACCCCGATATTAAGACGGCGCTCACAACGAACGGATCGCTGCTTGGGGAGTATGCGGAAGGGCTTGCCGAGGCAAACCTGCATTCCCTGAATATCAGCCTGGATACCCTCGATCCCGTAAAGTTTGCCGAAGTGACGAGACTTGGAGAGATAGACAGGGTCATTTCCGGGATAAGGGCCGCTGTAAAGGCCGGACTGAAGAACATCAAACTCAATACGGTGCTCATAAGGGGCTTCAACGACGGAGAGATAGGCGCGCTGCTGGATTTTGCCAAAAAGGAAAAGGTGCTTCTCAGGCTGATAGAGTTCATGCCTCTCGAGGACGGTGTCTGGAGCGAAGACGCGTTCATCAGCGGTGAGGAGATACTTAGGATGCTCCCGGACGGAGATGCCTGGAAGGCAGAGAAGCGCGGCTCCGAGCTTTCGGGCCCGGCAAAGTACTACACGAACGAGAGGACAGGCGATTCCATAGGCATAATCACCGCCGTCTCGAACCATTTCTGCAAGTACTGCAACCGCCTCAGGGTCTCGGCGACGGGAAAGCTCAGGACATGCCTTTTCGCACCCGATGAGATACCTATGAGGCACTTGTTGCTGGATGCGGACAGAGAAGGGCTGAAGAAGCTCATACTCGAAAGCATAAAAGACAAGCCCAGATGCTGGAACGATGTACGGACAGGGCACCAGCAGATGTCCGGGATAGGAGGTTAAGAAATGGCGGATTATACCCATTTTGACAGAGACGGAAGACCGGTCCTGGTAGACGTAAGCAATAAAAAGGTAACTTGCCGCACGGCCTGGGCAGAGGGATGGATAGACCTTCCGGATGCAATATATGAAAAAGTTTCTTCGGGAAACGTCAAAAAAGGCGACCCGTTCCTTATCGCGGAGCTTGCCGGGATCATGGGGGCGAAGAAAACCCCCGAACTCATCCCGCTTTGCCACACGATAAGGCTCGACAACGTATCGGTCAAATGCGAGCTTGCCGAAGGCACTAAGTCGGTCAGAATAACCTGCGAGGCGACCGCGAACGAGGTCACCGGCGTGGAGATGGAGGCGCTGACAGGAGTCTCTGCGGCTGCGCTCTGCTTCTACGACATGTGCAAGGGCATAGACAAGGGAATGGTCATAAGGGATATCAGGCTCATCCGCAAAACGGGCGGAAAGAGCGGGGAATGGAATGCAGAAGGGGTGTTCAAAGTATGAGGGCACTGAGACTTTACGCACCGTCGCTTACAGGGGATCACACTCTTTGTTATATCCATGCCGATTCCGCGGGTGAAAGCTGCGTGAACGAGGTACGGACAAAGATAACATATGCGGAGGCCGGCACAGACCTCCTGACCGATCATTACTCGGACAAGATGACGATAGTCCTTCCCTGCGGGACCGGGCTTGGGGACGGAGACTTCCTCGCGGTAGAGGACGGAGATCTGCTTCTGAGATGGGAGGAGGCCTCCGGCCGCTTCAAAGTCGTAAAGCCGGGCTTCCTGAGCGTTTCGGCTCGCGTATCCGTCTGGAAAACGATAAGGACAGCGATCCTGACGGTAAGCGACAAGGGAAGCAGAGGAGAGAGAGAGGACACGGCCGGACCTGAACTCGAAAGACTTGTTACAGGACTTGGCGGAGTTGTGTCCGGAAAGATGATCGTCCCCGATGAAAGGGATGTGATCGCACGGACGCTGAAGGAGTGGTGCGGTGAAGGTTTTGACCTGATCCTCACCACGGGAGGGACCGGTCTCTCACAGCGAGATGTTACGCCCGAAGCCCTCATGGATATTGCAGAAAAAACAGTCCCCGGCTTCGGCGAGATGATGAGGATGCGGACGCTGAAGTACACGGAGAGGGCTTTCCTGACAAGGAGCCTGGCCGTGATATGCGGAAAGACCCTTGTGATCGCATTCCCCGGAAGCAGAAGGGGAGCCGCGCAGTGTTTCGAGGCCATAGCTCCGGCGCTCAGACACGGAGTCGAGATCCTGGCAGGCTGGGACGCGGAGTGCGGCGGACACAGACACTGCAGATAAAACACGCGCGGACCGGAGAATCATACGCAGAAAAACGGCTTATCGTGACGATTTGAACTACATGGAGGGGATCGGGTCTATGAACGGAACTTGCGCCTCGGGCAAGATCAGAAGATGCGTGATCATCACAGGAATGTCGGGCGCCGGCAAGTCTTCGGCACTCAATGTGTTCGAGGACCAGGGCTTTTATGTCATAGACAACCTTCCTCCGGCGCTTCTCCCGCAGCTCCTTGACGTGCTGAAGGGGCACCAGTCGGCTGTGAACAACGGTGTAGCCGCTGTAATAGACGTAAGGGGAGAAGGTCTACTCAATGACCTGGAGAAGGTGCTTTCGGAACTGCGCGAAAAGGTCGAAGAGCTCGGTATACTCTTTGTGGAGGCTGCCGACGATACACTGGTCAGGAGGTTCGAGACTACCAGGCGCAGGCATCCGCTTTCTGAAAACAAGACCATACTTGGCGGGCTGGCCCTTGAGAGGGAACTTCTCAGTCCGATAAGAAAGAACGCGGATATCGTGATAGACACTACCGGGCTCAAGTCAAACGAATTCAGGACAAAACTGCTCGACATCATGGGGATGACTTCGGGCAGGACCTCAGTGATACTCAGCTCTTTTGGCTTCAAATACGGCATACCCCAGGACTCGGACTACGTGCTCGATGTCCGTTTCCTTCCCAACCCCAACTACGTCGATGAACTGCGCCCGCTTTCCGGCAAGGACTACGAGATACAGAAGTATCTTTCGGGTTTTGAAAGCCTGGATCTCTTTCTGGAAAAGGCGGAAAGCCTGCTGGATTACGTATCTTCGGTCTACGGCAGCACTGGCAAGCAGAACATACACATAGCCATCGGCTGCACGGGCGGCAGGCACAGATCTGTTGCTGTCTCCGAGATGCTGGCCATCCATCTTAAAAGGAGAGGCGGCAATGTGATCGTGGAACACAGGGATATAGACAAGGGGGATCCGGAATGAGCTTCTATTACGCGCTGCTCATGATCACCGTGATCACCGCTTCGGCAGTCTCGTTCTATGTGCTCTCGGGGAGAAACAAAAATAAGAGCAAGACCGCCTCAGGCCGCCTTGGGATAATGACGAATGCAGTCGAATACAGGCTTTCCTTCGGCCCCAGGATAGTCACTATAGGCGGAGGCACCGGTCTTTCGACACTGCTTTCCGGGCTGAAGGGCTTCACAAGGAATATAACTGCCGTTGTGGCAGTCACAGACGAAGGCGGGAGTTCCGGCCGCCTGAGGCAGGAATGGGGGATGCTGCCTCCCGGAGACATCAGGAACTGCATAGTCGCCCTCGCGGAAAACGACAGCTCTCTGAACAGGCTCCTCAATTTCAGGTTCGACAGGGGAGAGCTCAAAGGACATAATCTGGGAAACCTCATCCTTCTTGCTACCACGGAGATGATGGGCGATTTCCAGCGCGCGGTCGAAGAGCTTAACAAGCTGCTCGCCATAAGGGGACAGGTGCTTCCGGTCACGACCGAGAACGTTACGCTGAAGGGCGAAACGAAGGACGGCAGGATCGTAAAGGGCGAACTTGAGGTGTCCGACAACGGCAGCAAACTTGCAAAACTCTGGATAGAACCCTGCAATGCCCCAACGCTTGAGGGAGTCAAAAAGGCCCTGAATTCGGCAGACCTTATCGTGCTGGGACCGGGAAGCCTCTTCACGAGCGTACTTCCCAACCTTCTGCTGAAGGAAGTCGCGGACATCCTCAAGGAGTCTCCCGTCCCCATAGTATACGTTGCTAACCTGGTCACGCAGCCCAAAGAGACCGAGGGCATGAACATACTTGCCCACGTCGACTGGGTCACGGGAGTTCTCGGGACCGTTCCCGACTACCTGCTTGCGAACCAGGCACCGATACCGGAGGAATTTTTGAACAGATACAGCAAAATAGGTGCGGAACCGCTCTATCTTTCGACTGAAGAGGAAAAATATCTTGAATCGCTCGGCACCACCGTTATTTACGGCGATTTTATAACTATAAAGAACGGGGCCTATCTGAGGCACAACGCGCAGAGCCTCTCGGAGGCGATAGTCAGGCTGGCGCGTGAGAACAGGGAGGCTAAGGAATTTTAAGGATGGAAGATCTGAGCCGGAGGATCTGGGATGAGTGGACTTCCCTTCAGCCTGTCCCCCCTGTTGAGGATGAGATAGCCGGGATCCTGGACGGACTGAACTGCAGGAACAGGGGAGAGGAGTACGAGTTTGCTTCGGGCAGGTACTTCGCCGTGAGGAAACTTATGAAGCTGTGGTCTGAATCGGAATATCAGCCGCTCGGATCCATAAAGATAATATACGGAGATAAACAGAAGAAGAGGATGCAGTTCTCCGTCGACGCAGGTGTCACGGAGATGATCTTTGAAAGAATATCGGCCTCCTCCCGCAAAAAGAGGAACTGGAACTGGCTCAGGGGCATGTGGGGCGCCTGCGGAGCCCTTTACATGCCCAAGACAGGATATTATCTGGTGCTCAGGCCGCCGGCAAGGAACGACAGCTCAGACAGGATAAGGAGCATCCTGAGATCGGCCGGCTTCAGCCTGGGAGTCAGAAAGAAAAGCTGTACGCTCGAACTTATGCTGAGAGATCAGCAGCAGATAGTGACGTTCCTTTCAAGGCTGGGTTTTGTCAGGACTGTCCTCGAACTTGAGGAGACGGCTATCTACAGGTCTATGAGAAGCAGGGCAAACAAACTCGTGAACTGTGATTCGGCGAATATCAACAAAACGCTTGAAGCGGCGGAGAGACAGATGAAGCTGATAAATGAACTCGAAGAGGCGGGTATCATCGAAGATCTTCCCGATGACCTGAGGGAACTTATACTCGCGCGAAAAAGGAATCCAAGCATATCGTTGAAGGAACTGGGACAAAATCTACCGAGACCTATAAGCAAAAGTACGGTAGAATATAGGTGGAGGAAATGCGAAAAAATATTGCATAAGCTGTTGAAGGGGGATGGTGCCAATGTATTTGGGAAAGGCAGACGTTAACACCTATGATAAGGGGGCGGGCAGGGAGTTTCTTGTCTCCAACGGCCGGGGGAGCTACGGATTCTCAACGGTCATAGGAGCCAACACAAGAAGAGAGCATGGGCTCCTCGTTGTCCGCCCGGAGGGAGAGACCAGGCACTCGGTGCTGGTCAGCAAGATCGAAGAGACGATATTCCACGAAAAGAAAAAGTATCAGCTTTCCACAAACCGCTACAAAGATCTCGTCTATCCTGACGGATACAGATATCTTCAGGAATACCAAGGCAATCCATTTCCAAGCATGTTGTTCGTGATACACAGCATCCTCCTCAAAAAATCAATTTTCATGCCACAGGGAAAAGCGTGTACGATAGTCAAATACGAACTGTTGGCCGCACCAGAAAAGATCCGTATCGATCTGCGTCCGCTTTTTGCTCACAGGATCAATTCCGAGGTCTGCCCCGAGGCAGCCAAGGGAGAGTTTGAAATAGTATCAAAGGACGGCAGCTCGATCGGCGTAGAGGGAAAGGGACACAGGAGCTATTTCAGCGCAACGTCCGGCACCTGGAACTCCAAACCACTCTGGTACGAAAATCTCATCTATGAGCAGGACGACATCACCGAGGCGCCGTCGGTCGACCATCTGTGGTCTCCGGGACACATAAGCAGTGAAATATCCGAGGGAGACGTACTCTACGTGATCCTGTCCGACGAGCCTGTGACGATGACCATGGATGAGATACTCTCGACGGAAAAAGAGTGCTCCGGGAGATTTGAAAATATTCTCGAGCAGGCCAACCTTCCGGCGCTGAGCAGTGCCGAACAGGATATGATCGCAGCATCCTACCATCTGATAGATGACAGAGACGATCCGGTATCACCTGTCTACACAGGCTATCCCTCTGTCGAGTTCAAAGCCAGGGATACTTTCGTATCACTGCCGGGACTTACTCTGGCCACCGGAAGAGAAAAAATAGCGGAGAGGGCCCTCCGGATCTGGGCTGATATATGCGGGAACAACGACTGGATCATGCCTGAACGCATAGCGCCTGACAGAAACTGCATATTTGAGGCGGCGGACAACGGACTCTGGTTCGTCTACGCAGCCGATAAATTTGTGAAACATGTCGGCATGAAGGAAGAGCACGCAGACATCAGGTCAGCGGCAAGAAAGATCACAGACCGCTACATCTCAGGGATAGACCGCCTGGATCTTGTCTGCGGAGACAACATGCTTCTCGCTGTCAACTCGGACGATCCGCTGAGACACTGGATGGATGCAGTCGCAGGCGGAGAGACGGTCGTGCACAGAAGGGGATACTTTGTAGAGGTCAACTCCCTTTGGTACAACGCGCTGAAGGTCTCCGAAAAATTCGCGGAGGCGGACGGCGACACAGATGCTGCGAAGAAGTACGCGGAGATGGCGGAGAAGTGCGGAGCATCATTCCGTGAGGTCTTCTGGTACGCCGACAAGAAATGCCTCTATGACTGGATCGATCCCGCAGCCGCTGAGAAAGACACGGCGATCAGGCCGAACCAGATATTTGCAGTCTCGCTCCCGTACTCGCCTCTGACGGACGATATGGCGAGAGGCGTGATAAGGATCTGCTGGGACGAGCTTTACACCACATACGGCCTCCGTACGCTCGATCCGAGGCAGGACAAGTTCAAGGGAAGGTCTGAAGGAAGGCTCGACCAGAGGATGAAGGCCCGTTTCCGCGGAATGGCGTGGCCCTGGCTCCTCGGTGAGTTCATATCTGCTTTCCTTAAGTACAATCCGACCAGGACAGAACTTGGATGGATCTTCCTGCGGCCCTTCAATTCGCATCTCAGACACAGGTGCCTGGGCGGCATAGCGGAGTGCTTCGACGGGATGATGCCCTACAAGCCTCACGGAGATGTTCTGAGTGCAATGGCACTTGGAGAACTTTTAAGGGTTTTGCACGAAAATCTGCAATTTGATGAGTAAAGCGGGTCAAATCGATTTGACTTTAAAGCCATATGGTAGCAAAATCAATTTAGAGCAAATATTGATTTATGCTCGAATATTCACAAATTATTTGTGACAAAAATTTAAGGAGGCAGTACTAATGGCTAAGTACAAGGTTGCAATCAACGGTTTTGGACGAATTGGGCGTCTTTCGCTCCGTTCCTTCTTCATGAACGGAAAGGACAATCTCTTTGAGATCGTGGCAGTAAACGATCTGACACCGCCGGCATCCCTTGCATATCTCCTGAAGTATGACTCAGTGTTCCGCCGTTTCCCCGGTGAAGTTTCCGTAGACGGAGACTGTCTTGTCGTGAACGGCAAAAGAATAAAGGCTGTTGCTGAGCCCGATCCCGCGAAACTGCCGTGGAAAGAACTCGGCGTGGACCTCGTGATCGAAAGCACCGGCCGCTTCACCGACGCAAATGCGGCAAAGGCGCACATAGCGGCGGGAGCCAGAAAGGTCATCATTTCGGCACCGGCCAAAAACCAGGATGCGACGATCGTTATGGGCGTAAATGAGGGGATATATGACCCGGCGAAGCACAATGTCATATCGAATGCCTCCTGCACCACAAACTGCCTTGCCCCGGTATGCAAGGTCCTTCATGAAAAGTTCGGCATCGTAGAGGGACTTATGAACACGATCCACGCATATACGAACGACCAGGTGACCCTCGACTTCCCGCACAAGTCGACTCCTTCCCGCGGAAGGGCGGCGGCTCTTTCCATCATCCCGACGACGACGGGAGCCGCGAAGGCGATCTCCGAAGTAATGCCGGAGCTTAAGGGAAAACTTAACGGTTTTGCGCTGCGCGTGCCGACCCCGGACGTCTCGGTCGTAGACCTCACGGTGATCCTTGAAAAGGCTGTGACTGCCGACGATGTCAACGCGGCGATGAAGGAGTACGCCGAAGGTCCACTGAAGGGGATCCTTGGTTACGAACCCGATGACCTCGTATCAATGGACTTTGTGGGCGATCCGCGCTCCTCGATCTTTGCGCCGAGGCACACTATGGTAATGGGCGACAAGATGGTAAAGATCCTCTCGTGGTACGACAACGAGTGGGCGTACAGCAACAGGGTGATAGATCTGGCAGAGTATATCTTATCAAAGGGGCTGTAACCTTATGAAACTTAAAACTTTTTTGCCCGGTGATGTCACCGGAAAAAAGGTTTTGGTGAGGGTCGATCTGAACGTGCCCCTTTCAGACGGTAAAGTCGCCGACCCGACAAGGATCTGCGCACACCTTCCCACGCTGAGGGCCCTTAAGGCAGCAGGGGCGAAGGTGGCCCTTATTTCCCACCTGGGCAGGCCGAAGGGTACGGCGGATATGAAATACTCGCTCAGGCCCGTCGGAGATGAACTTGCGAACATAACCGGATGGGATGTCCGTTTTGTCCCCGAGTGCATCGGTCCCGACGTAAGAAAAGCGACGTCGGACTGGGGCAACGAAGTCCTTCTGCTTGAGAACGTAAGGTTCCATCCGGAAGAAGAAAAAAATGACATGGATTTCGCCAAAAAACTGGCGGAGAACTTCGATCTCTTTGTCATGGACGCGTTCAGCGCCGCTCACAGGGCCCATGCTTCGACAAGGGCGGTGGCAGAGGTCCTTCCGTCGTTTGCGGGGCTTCTGATCGAGAAAGAGACAGAGATGCTCGGGACAGTGCGCGACGACCCGAAAAAGCCTTTCGTTCTGATACTTGGCGGAGCAAAGGTATCCGATAAGATCGCCGTCGTCGAGAACATGCTGAAAAAAGCGGACACGATACTTATCGGCGGAGGAATGGCCTTCACCTTCTTCAAGGCGAAAGGGCTCGAGATCGGCAAGTCTCTCTGCGAAGAAGACAAGGTCGAGTTTGCTTCCAGGATGCTTGATGAGGCAGAAAAGCTGGGCGTAAGGATACTCCTTCCGACCGATGTCATAGTTGCCGACGAGTTCAGGGCCGATTCACCGTGGGCGCATGTATCTGTCGATGCTATCCCCTCAGACAAGATGGGGCTCGATATAGGCCCGAAGACCGCTGAGGCTTTCACGGACGTCATCCTCTCTTCAAAGACCGTTCTCTGGAACGGACCGATGGGAGTATTTGAGATGCCCGCGTTCTCAAAAGGGACTGAGGCTGTAGCCAGAGCGCTGGAAAAGGCGACCCGGGCCGGATCCTTCACGGTCGTCGGCGGAGGGGACTCCGCGGCTGCGATCGCCAAGTTCGGCCTGGATGACAAGGTATCTCATGTTTCTACAGGCGGGGGAGCAAGCCTTGAGTTCTTTGAAGGTAAAATACTGCCCGGAATAGAACCGTACATGATCAGGTAATATGGGTATAAAGGCGGCTTTGGAGACTGATATCTTCCGAAGCCGCTTTTTTGTATATCAAGGAGGATCGGAAGATGCGAAGAAGATTTATTGCGGGAAACTGGAAAATGTTCAACGGACCGGCTGCGACCGCGGAGTTCATGTCTGATTTTGTGCCGAAACTGACCTCGGATGCCGGTATCTCCTCAAATATAGACAGGGGGATGATGGAAGTCGCAATATTTGCCCCCTTTGTTTCGCTCTCTGCCGCGTCAGTGGGGAAGGGGAGCTCTCATCTCATCATAGGCGCGCAAAACATGCACTGGGAAAAAAGCGGAGCATTCACGGGTGAAGTTTCGGCCCCAATGCTCAAAGAAGTCGGCTGTACCCATGTGATCATAGGACACAGCGAGCGCAGACATATATTCCGCGAAACAAGTGAAGAACTTCACAATAAGCTGAAAATGGCCCTTGAAGAGGGACTGAGACCGGTTTTCTGTGTCGGGGAGCTGCTTGAGGAACGCGAGTCTGGGGCAACATTCGACGTGATAAGAAAACAGCTTCTGTCGGGGCTGAAATCGATGGACGGCAAGGATGTCGCCGAAAAGATAATAGTCGCATACGAGCCGGTCTGGGCTATCGGCACAGGCAAAACCGCCAGCAGCGAGGATGCCCAGGAGGTCTGCGCATTCATCAGAAAACTTATCGCTGACACGTTTGGCGAAGGGATATCATACAAGACGATCATACTGTACGGCGGAAGCGTAAAACCGGAAAACACTGCCTCGATACTCTCAATGAACGACATCGACGGAGTTCTTGTCGGAGGTGCTTCACTGAGACCCGACAGTTTCCTCGCGATCGTGAAGGCCGCAGTTCAATAATAAAGAGATAATAAAAGATCAGCTCCAATTTATATAAGATGAAAAAATGCCCCTCGCGTAGATCGACGCAGAGGGGCATAACTTATATCGGGAGGTATATTTACACCTCGACTTATAATAGGTCAAGATTTCATTAAGGTCACATAAGATATATTATAGGACATTATTTATTTTTGCTCTTTATACTTCATTTTTTCCGGAATGACGCCTCTGACTCCGCCGTTTGGAGATACTGTGTCCCCCGAATATCTGGGTATCAGATGTACATGGACATGCATGACCGACTGTCCGGAAACTTTTCCGCAGTTCACCCCGATGTTGTAGCCCTCCGGCGAATATACCTGGTCGAGCATGAGCCTGGCCTCGTCGATAAGGTCGAAGATGGCCTCGCGCTCTTCCTTTGTTATGTCGAAGAAGTTTTCGACGTGTCTCTTCGTCATAAAGAGCATGTGCCCCTTGTTGACGGGCATCTTGTCAAAGACCGCGTATGCCAGTTCGTTGTCCAGTATATAGTCATTTATTTCACAAAAGATGCAGCTCATAGCTTTGCCTCTTATGTCGTTATTCGTCCTGATCGCTGAATTTCAGTGCCGGGGCGTCTCCCCAGAGCGAATCGAGCCTGTAGTAGTCACGGCCCTCTCTGCTGAGGATATTTACCACCAGGTGTCCTGCGTCCATCAGACACCAGCGGGTGCTCTCCTCGCCCTCGATCTTATGTGGAAGCCTCATTTCGTCAAGCTTTTCGCTTGCGGTGTCGCGCAGGGTCTTTGCATGAAGATCCGAACGTGCGATCGCGACGATGAAAGCCTCGGTGAAACCTGAGACCTCGCTTAGGTCGTGCACCGTTACCTCCAGCGCATGCTTATCCAGCAGCGCGTCCACCAGCGGCTTATATTGTTCGTAGAACTCCTCTGTCGCAGCTTTTGACGATGTCATTAAAGTTTTCGCCCCGCCTTCTCCTGAATAAAATGTGTAATGTCCCATGTGCTATTGTGTGCTTATCTCGATAAGTTTGTCAATGCGGCTCATCAGTTTCTGGTTGTCATGCCCGATTATGACCGAAGGATAGAACGCCTGGTTGTTCGATCTTATCAGGGATGAAGGTATGTCGAGCAGTTTGCCGAGTATCTTTGCAGTTTCAACGACTTCAGGCTTCGCGTTTATCGGGTATACTATGTTGCTGCTTTTGTAGTCGAAGTGCTTTGCATTTGCCGACATCACCACTTCGATGCCTATCTTCTGCAGTCTGGTGGCTATCTCGCCGCTCAGTCCGGCTTTGCCGGATCCGTTGAGCACCGCTATCGATTCCGGCATGGATCTTACGAGGTCTAAAAGCTCGTCTTTCTTCATGACCTGCCCGGGCTTTTTCTCGGTTCCGGATGCCTTCCCGTTTCCGTTTTCGTCTGCTGCCGATGAATATGACAGGGAGAGGCCCGCAAAATTGTTTGTGTTCCTGTTTTCCGCTACGTCGCCCGAAATAAGCATCTCGAGCGGAGCGTTGAGGAACTCGTTGGCGGCCTTGGTATCCCCTATCCAGTAGCTGAGGTTGTTTACCGTCGCAGCCTGACCGTGGAGGGTCGAAAAGAATATCCTTTCCCTGCCGAGCTCGTTCTGGGCGAAACCTGCCAGCTGTATGGCCAGAGCCGGAGATATGTCCGTCTTGAAGAGCTTCATCATCTGTGCCGTAAGTTCCGGGATCTTGGGAAGTATCCTGGGATCGTAGACTTTTTTCAGGAGAGCCTTGATGAACTGCTGCTGCCTGTGGACCCTTCCGATGTCCCCGAGCGCGTCCTTCCTGAACCTGACATAATGCAGCGCCGTTTTTCCGTCCATCGTCTGAAGGCCGGGCTGGATGTTGATGTCAAGCTTGCCGGCCCTGTCTACATATCTCATCCTTTTCTCGACGTTTATCTCTACCCCGCCGAGGATGTCCACCACTGCCGGAAAGCTGTTGTAGTCTATCACCACATAGTAAAGGATCGGCTGTCCGAGGTACTTTTCTACGGTAGCCTTGAGAAGGTCCGGCCCTCCGTACGCAAACGCATGGTTGAGCTTCTGGACGCCGTGTCCGGGGATCTGTACCCTCGTGTCCCTGGGAAGGGAGAGTATCCTCATGTTCTTGTCATCGATGTCGACGGTGGCGAAGAGCACCGTGTCGGAGCGCCTTGAACCCTCTACGTCATCCTCTCCCATTATGAGGATGTTGAATCTCCCCTGCTCCTTCAGTTCGGCGTACTGCGCGCTGCCGCTGTCTATAGAACTCTCGATCGCATCGAGTATGTCTGCTGATTTCGTATGAAGTATGGAATAGACCTTGATCCCCGCACCTGCGGCTATTCCCAGTATCGCTATCGCCACGACTGTTAAGATCGATTTATAACGTTTCATCAAAGACATTTACCTCCATGATGGCATCAGATGCTGCTGTACAGGGACTTTTTTCTGATAAAGTGTTCGACGGACGGAGGGACAAGGAACCTTATGCTCCTGTTCATCCTTACTCTCTCCCTCAGCCCCGTACTTGATATCGCAAGAAGCGGGATCTCAAGCGGTATTATTGCTGACCTTAGATCTTCGGGCAGTTCCTGCATCCTGCTGTGAGTATATCCATATCTGCTGACAGCCACAAATTTACACAAGCTCATTATTTCTTCGGGGTTTTTCCATGATACGATGTCGAGCACAGCGTCCAGCCCAGTTATGAAGTAGAATTCCGTGTCCCGGTATTCCGGCATTGATTTGAGCTGTCTCAGCGTGTCTATGGTATAGCTTTTGCCGGTCTTGTCGATCTCTATCCTGGATACCGAAAAATACGGGCAGTCGACTGTCGCAAGTACCGTCATCATATATCTGTCTTCCACGGAAGAGACCCTCTCCCCCGCTTTGTGGGGAGGCTGCCCGGTAGGGACGAAGATCACTTCAGAAAGGCCAAAAGCTGCATGGGCCTCGTCTGCGGCTCTGAGGTGACCGTAGTGTATAGGATCGAAGGTGCCTCCCATGATGCCTATCCTTCTCTGACAGCTGTTAGTCATTATTTTCTGCCTCTTTTTGTCTTAGTCTTCCTCCGGTCCAGCTTCTTCGACCGGATCTTCTTCATCTGTGGTCTCGGGGTCTGAGGGATAATAATCGGGGTAGAAAATGAATTCCTTATGCCCTATCGTGATCTGGTCTCCCTCTTTTGCACCCGCCGCTTCCAGAAGTTCCTCAACTTTGTATTTTCTCATAAGGATGGTGAATCTTGCGACATTTTCCTCCTGGCTGAGGTCATAGCGTTCGACGGCCTTCTCCAGCCTGTGGTGAAGTATCCTGTATCCTCCCCCATGGAGGGATATGATCTGGATCCTGTTCCTGGCCCTCGGAGCCGTCGGGACATCCTCCCGCCTGTCGAGCGCATAGAGCCTGACCTCGCTTCTGGGTCTCGGGTTCTTTTCCGTAAAGTCAATTATATGCTTAACAAGCTCCGGTATGCCATCTTCGGTCAGCGCGCTCACGGCACAGAATTTTATGCCCGCAGAGCTGAAATGCCGGGACAGCCTGTCTACCAGATCGTCCGACTCGTCGAGTTCATCGAGTTTGTTGGCCACCACGAAGTATGGGCGGGTGTCCAGGTCAGGATCGTATGATCTCATCTCGTTCCGGACTGTCTCGAGCTCCCGGAGGAGGGTATCAAAATCACGGCATTCGAGGCTGAGCACGTGGATAAGGAGCCTGCTGCGCGCGATATGCCTCAGGAACTGGATCCCAAGCCCCTTGTTCATGTGGGCGCCTTCGATGAGTCCCGGGATGTCCGCTATCACTATCCTCTCAAACCCGGTCGTCAGTACGCCGAGGTTCGGAGAGAGCGTCGTGAACGGATAGTTCGCGATTTTTGGCTGGGCGTTGGATATCGCCGCAAGTATGCTCGATTTCCCGACGTTAGGAAGACCTACGAGCCCTACGTCGGCTATGAGTTTGAGTTCGAGCCTCAGTTCGGCCTCTTCTCCGAGGTCTCCGTTCTCACAGAACCTCGGGGCCTTTCTCGAAGAGCTTGAAAAATAGCGGTTGCCTCTGCCGCCCCTTCCGCCCCTGGCGGCGAGGAAGCGGTCGCCCGGTTCCACAAGGTCGGCCAGACCTTCGTTCGTGATGGCGTCATAGATGATCGTGCCGCACGGTACATACACGATCGTATCTTCGCCCATGGCTCCGTTCCTTGCGTTGCCTTTGCCGTGGCTTCCGTCGTTGCCCTTTATGTGTCTCTGGTATTCGAGGTCGGCAAGCGTCTGAAGATTGGTGGTAGCCTCAAAAATGATGCTGCCTCCCCTTCCTCCGTTGCCGCCGTCCGGTCCCCCGTTAGGCCTGAACCTTTCGCGGAGGAAACTCATGCACCCGTTTCCTCCCCTTCCTGCCTTCACAGAAAGACGCATTGAATCGATAAATTTCATTTTCTGTTACCCCGTCTCCTAAATTACCCTTAAATACTATAAAAGGGGGCCTGATGCTTAAGGGCCCCCGTGAACATTTAAAAACTTGCTGTCAATTAAAGAACTTCAGGCTCAACAGTTACGAATTTGCGGTCTGCTCTTGTAAGAAAACGGACCTTGCCTGAAGCAAGAGCGAAAAGGGTATGATCGCGGCCGATCCCGACGTTGTTTCCGGGGTGGAACTTAGTGCCGCGCTGGCGCACTATTATGGTCCCTGCGTTGACGAACTGTCCGTCACTGCGCTTCACTCCAAGATATTTCGGCTGACTGTCCCGACCGTTAGTACTGCTTCCTTGACCTTTTTTATGTGCCATAACTCAGTTTCCTCCTCTTTAGGTACTGCCCTAGCCTTTGATACCGTCGATCTGTACAAGGGTGTACTGCTGACGGTGTCCGCGGAATTTACGGTAGTTTTTCTTTCTGCGGTACTTGAAGACGATCACCTTGTCACCTTTGCCGTGCTCAAGGATCTTGCCTGTGACTGCCGCTCCCTCTACATAGGGGGTGCCTATGACAGGTCCGTCATCTTTGCCGAGAAGGATGACCTTGTCAAAAGAGACTTCCGCGCCCTCTTCGGCGTGGATCTTCTCGAGACGGAGTTTGTCCCCTGCCGTCACTCTGTACTGCTTGCCGCCTGTTTCGATCACTGCATACATACTTATTTGTCCTCCCTCCGCTGCGTGTCAGGCAGCCCTAAGGCTTTTACGGCCTGCACCAAGCGTATTCTACAACCTGTGCATTATAGATAAAAATATATGTTTCGTCAATAGATGGTCCGTATCAAGCCGCATCCCGCTTTGTCCCGGTCATGCGGGAGCGTTCCCGCCGCAGCAGGGGTTCAGGAGCGATCTTGCGTGTTCGAGCGCCTCGGGTGAGTTGTCGTCTCCCGCCAGCATCCTGGCGATCTCCTTTTCACGCTCCGTGTCACTGACCTCGGTGACCGTCGTCTCGTTTCCGAACCTTCTTACCAGAAAGTGCTGGTCCGCCATAGAGGCGATGGCTGCCTCATGGGTTATCAGGATCGTCCTGCACCTTTCTGAAAGTTCCCTCAGCTTCTGTCCGGCAAGGAGGGCTGTTTTGCCTCCAAGCCCGGCTTCGACCTCATCGAAGACCAGTGTGCCGGGCAGCTGTTCATCCCCGAGCGAGAGCTGCAGCGCGATCAGTATCCTGCTGAGTTCACCGCCCGAAGCCGTTTTGCCGACGGGCAGCGGGGGCTGTCCGTTCATGCTCATTTTGAACGAGACCGACTCCGCCCCGTTCGAACGGAGTTTGTCCTGTTCCTCTATGTCGACAGAAAAGAACGCATGCTCCATCGCCAGATCGTTCAGGTGAAAGTTCACCCTTGATGCGAGCTCTTCCGCCGCTGCCTTCCTCAGCCTGCGAAGTTCGAGGGCAAGGGGCCTTGTCTTCTTTCTGCTGTCGGCGGCCCTATTTTCAAGCTCTTCAAGCTCCGCATGGCTCTCTTTGAGCCATTCCAGCCCCTCCGATGCTTTGGCGGCGTGTTCGAGGAGCTGTTTGCAGCTGAAGAGATCCAGCGACCGCTTCAGTTTTCTGAGGATCCCGATCTTTTTTTCCAGGCGTTCTTTTGCCTCTTCTATACTGCCTTCCGCAAAGAGTGCGCGCAGCTCGTCCTGGAGCATCGATGCGACCGACTGAGCCGAGATGAGCATCTGTTCGACGCGGTCCTTCCAGAGGTCGGTCTTATCCGGTGAAGCAGCGTATATTTCCCTGCATACCGATTCAAGGTTTTCAATGATGCCGCCGCATGCCGTCCCTCCTGCAAGCTTTTCGTATACCGATGCGAGCGCGGCCTTCCTGTTTTCCTTCGATTCAAGCTCTTTAAGTTCCGCTTCCCATATCCTTTCGCTCTCTTCTTCAAGTTCCAGTGCCTTTATTATCCTTATGGTGCTTTCTGCATTCTGGCAGAAGGCTTCGGTCTCTTCCCGCCGCTTCTTCAGGTTTACGATCATGCGTTCTGTCTCCAGCGTCTCTTCGAAGGCCGACTCAAGCTCTTTTTTGACCGTAAGCAGCGGCTCTCCTCCGCATGAGTCGACAAGATCGAGCTGGACAGAGGGATCAATAAGGCCAAGCTGTGCATACTGGCTCTGGATTACGATCTCTCTTTCCATAGACGAAGAGAGGATGCTCAACGGTACGGGGCTGTTCTGTATCAGGCATCTGCCTTTCCCGTTCCGGCTGAACTGGCGTCTCACTATGAGCGTCCCGTCCTGGGGCTGGTATTCTTCGTCAAGTCCGGGGATCCCGTCGCATGAGACGGTCATAATGACATCGGCGGATTCCTCGAGCGCGTGGATGTAGCTCGTCTGGGCACGTTTTCCGGCTATGAATTCCATGGCGCGCACGAGGCTGCTCTTGCCTGAGCCGCTCTCGCCCGTGATCACTATGAAATTGCCTCTGAAAGAGAGTTCAGCCTCTCTTATGCCGCCTACTCCTCGGACGCGGATATCCTCGATCAAGATCAGTCTCCTCCGTCTGTGATCCCGTTAAAGCCCCAGCGCAGCTTTTCCCTTAGAAGGTCGTAGTAGCTCCTGTCTTTGAGCTGGATTATGTTTATGTGGATATCGGGATCCAGCATGGCCTCAAGGTGGTCGTCCGGGAGCAGTTCATAGCAGAGCTGTCCGTCCTGGGTAAGTATGAGGTTCCTGTTGTCTCCCTTCGGAGTCACATAGGCCCTGTCTGTGCCGCTCAGGACCACAGGCCTCGCGTAAAGCGTATGTGCGCATATCGGAGCCAGCAGCATGCAGGCGACATGTGGCGGGACTATCGGACCGCCGGCCGAGAGGGCATATGCTGTAGATCCTGTCGGGGTGGAGAGTATGAGACCGTCGGCGAGGAACAGCGAGAGGATCTCGTCGCCCACGCGTACCTCAAGGTCTATGACCCTTGCCAGGTTCCCTTTGGAAATAACAAGGTCATTTAGGGCGTGAAGCTCGTATACTACCCTGTCTCCCCTCCAGACCAGTCCTTTTATAAGGTGTCTCTGCTGCAGGGTGTAATTGTTCTCGAGTATCGACGTGATATCCTCTTTTGAGCACTCCGGGTCGCCCGTGGCAAGGAATCCGAGCCTGCCGAGGTTGATCCCGTAAAGCGGTATCGGATGGCCGAAAGTGTATCTCGCGGCACGCAGGAAGGTGCCGTCTCCGCCCAGGATCACGGCGAATTCGACCTCTTCGCGCCATATGTTGTCGGGGGTCTCGGGTACGCTGAGGGCCGAAGCCTCGTGCGGGGGAAGCATAAAGTTGATCCCGCTCTCTCTGCCCCATGCGCAGAGCTTTGTGGCCAGGTTTATGGCTTCAGGTTTCTGGGTATTGAAAAGAAGTCCGACGTTGTTTTTTTTCATGTTTTATCCCCTGCCTTTACTGTTGCCTTTACTGTGCAGCCAAGTGTGCCTCTTTGACCAGTGTATCAAAATTGATGCCGGCATGTTTCAATATTGTATTGGTCTTAAGCCCTAAAAGAAAGAGGAATTCTATATTGCCCTCAGGTCCCCTTATCGGCGAATATGTCGCGTCCGACAGGAACAGTCCCGTCTCACTCTCGATGAAAGCCGCAAGATCCCGGAGAGTCTCCTCGTGGAGCGCGGGGTCGCGGACCACTCCCCTGCCGACCTTTTCCCTTCCTACTTCGAACTGCGGCTTTACAAGGACGATCATCACACCTTCCTCTCTCAGAAGCGCCTCAAGCGGTCTGAGGAGCAGCTTCAGTGATATGAAAGAAGCGTCTGAAACGATGATGTCCGCCTTTTTACCGCCGATCATATCCAAAGTCAGATGACGGGCGTTGGTCCTTTCCATCACCACGACCCTGGCGTCGTTCCTTATCTTCCAGGCAAGCTGTCCGTATCCTACGTCGACAGCGAATACCTTTTCGGCTCCCCTTGAGAGGAGCACATCGGTGAAGCCTCCGGTGGAAGCTCCGATATCTATGCAGGTCTTTCCGGACGGGTCGGTCCCGAACGTGTCCAGTCCTCTTATAAGTTTGTGGGCTCCCCTGCTCACCCATTCTCTTTCTGGAGCGTCAAGCAATATCACGGAATCGACGGGGACCATAGATGCGCTTTTGGTCACAGTTATCCCGTCTACCCTGACCCTGCCCTCTTCTATGTAACTTTGAGCCGCTGTCCTTGACGTGAGCGCCTGTTTCTCCGCGAGGAGCTTGTCCAGCCTTACCAGCTTTTTCTTCATCTCTGTATTTTGATCGCGTCTATTACCGCTTCGGGGGTGAGGCCGCATTCAGCCCACTGCTCCGAGCGTGCTGCGTGGGATATGTACCTGTCAGGTACGGCTATGTTTATCACACGACACCCGGGATGGTCCATTCGAGCGTATTCCGAGACCGCCATGCCGGATCCTCCGTTTAGATAGTTTTCCTCGGCTGTTACGACGACGGAGTGCTCTTTCATTATCTCAGAGAGTCCGTCGAGATCAAGCGGTTTTATGAAGCGAAGGTCGGCCACCGTGGGAACGATGCCCTCACGGATCCTGAGCATCTCTGCGGCATCGAGCATCAGCTCGACGGTGCTTCCTATCCCCACAAGGCATACATCCTTTCCGCGGGCAAGGATCTCCAGTTTTCCCCACTCTGCGGGAACTCTCTCCGTACGGTCCGCTGGCAGGATATTCTTTGGCGCCTTTCCCCTCGGATACCTGACGACCATCGGGATGCCCCTTTCGATCCATCCGTTTACGAAGAACCTGAGATCCGAGGCGTCCCTGGGCGCTGCGATGGTTATGCCGGGCAGGGTCCTGAACCAGGGGACGTCAAGTAGCCCGTGATGGGTCTCCCCGTCCTCTCCGACGAGGCCGGCCCTGTCCACTCCGATTATTACGGGCAGTTTTGAAAGGCATATATCATGCATCAACTGGTCAGCAGCCCTTTGGAGGAAGGTCGAATATATGCAGACAGCCGGTCTCATCCCGCCTGCCGCCATTCCCGCTGCGAAGGTCAGCATGTGCTCTTCCGATATCCCGACGTCGAAGAACCTGTCCGGATACTTTTCCGCGAACCCGTTCAGTTTGGTCCCGTCGGTCATCGCGGCAGTACAGACGACTATGCGCGGGTCATGGGAGGCCGCCTCTGTCAGCGTACCGGACATTATCTCGCTCCACGACGGACGCGACGGCGCAGTGTGGTTCTTTGCCGCATCCAGAGGGGTGTTCGGCCCTATACCGTGGAAGAAGGGCGCGTTGTTCTCCGCTTCGCGGCATCCCTTGCCCTTTTTCGTGAGGACATGGATCAGGACGGGTTCTTTGCAATACCTCGCGAGCCGGAATACCTCCTCCATCTCTTCAATGTCGTGGCCGTTGAAGGGGCCCCAGTAGTTTATCCCCATCTCTTCGAAGATATTTGTCGGCAGGATCAGGGATTTCAATTTGGACTTAATCGTTTTGAGCGCCTCTTCCAGCGCATCCCCGCGCTTTATGGTATGACACTGGTCTTTGATGAAATCTTTCAGCTTGTTGTACGTGGGGCTTACGGAGAGTCGGGCCAGGTGCCCGGCTATCCCCCCTATCCTGGGCCTTATGGACATCTTGTTGTCGTTGAGGACTATGATCACCTTTGTTCCAGTGCTTTCGACGCAGTTGAGGGCTTCGAAGGAGACTCCGTTCAGCAGGGCCCCGTCTCCTATGACCGCGACGACTTCGTGGTTCAGGCCGTTTATGTCCCTCGCCTTTGCGTATCCCATCGCCGCTGATATGGATGTGCTGCTGTGTCCGGTCGTGAAAAAGTCATAGGGGCTCTCGTTCATTCTTGGAAAGCCCGCTATCCCGCCCTTGGTCCTCAGCGTGTGGAAGCGTTCAAGCCTGCCTGTCAGTATTTTGTAGGCATATGACTGATGTCCTACGTCGAAAATTATCTTGTCCCTTTGTGGGTCGAAGGCCCTCAGCAGAGCCACGGTGAGTTCCACCGCACCGAGGGAGGAGGCCAGATGTCCGCCGTTCTTCAGGGTCACCCGAAGTATCGTCTCCCTGATCTCCGAGCTGAGTTTGTTGAGTTCGTCGTATGTAAGGCCTTTAAGGCCTCTGAAATCCTTTATCGATCCAAGCATACTCATGAATTATCTCTCCAGGTACCGATTTTTGCGTCCGGGCGGGGATCCCCCCCCCGGTCCATATCCATGCACGTCTTATATATTAGCACCCAACACCGGATGATGTATGGTTCAGTGAGTCCTTCTCAGCAGGTATCCCGGAAACTCCGACAGGAAATCGTCCCCGGGAAGGATCCTCAGGATGGCTTCCCTGGCAAGTTCTGTCTCTTCACGCGCCATTTCCGCGGCCTTCTCCATGCCGTATACGGTGACATGCGTCGCCTTGTTCTGCTCTGCGTCCTTTCCCGGAGTCTTGCCGAGCTCCTCGGCAGTGCTCGAGACATCAAGGATGTCGTCTATAATCTGGAACGCCGAACCTATGTGGGTGCCGTAATCCCAACAGCAGTCCAGGATCCCCTTATCGTCTGTGGCCAGGGCCGCTCCTGCCGTCACGGAGGCTCTTATCAGAGTGCCTGTCTTGAGTGATGCGATCCTGCGCACGTAGGAAGGGTCTGTCTTTGCCGGTTCCGTGTCCATGTCGAGGACCTGTCCTCCGCACACTCCGGCGGGCCCTATGGCGCTACTGAAGATCTGCATGGCTTTCAACAGCCTGCCCGGAGCTATCCTGTCGCTGTTGCAGAGGGGGTATTCAAGTGAGAGTGCAAGGAGCGCGTCGCCGGCGAGAACGGCAAGGGTCTCACCGAAGACGGCATGGTTCGATGGTTTTCCCCTTCTCAT
The DNA here is from genome assembly GCA_002306075.1 of Synergistaceae bacterium UBA1358. Lineage (GTDB taxonomy): Bacteria > Synergistota > Synergistia > Synergistales > Synergistaceae > Caenicola. The sequence continues at coordinate 59,265 of DBRW01000035.1, read as the reverse complement.
GTCATCATCGTCCATGCACGGGAGATCGTCATGTATCAGCGTGGCGGTATGGAGCATCTCAAAGCCGAGAGCGAGCGGAAGCGCATCGTCCGGCCGGCATCCGAACCTCTCAGCCGCGGCCAGGCAGAGCACGGGACGAAGCCTCTTTCCCCCGGCAAAGAGGGAATAATCCATCGCTTCGCTCAGTTTTTCGGGAACTCCTCTGTTTCTGCGTTCGGTCGATGCTTCAAGATATTTTTCGAATATTTTCCTGTATCTGTCAAACTCGGTCTTTACCATCAGGTCCTGCTCTTTAAGCCCCGGCATGATCAGGCATCCCCTCTGCTCCCGGGTTCAAAAGGAATTTCTCCCTCGTCGGTCAGAAGCGCAACTTTCTGCTTTGCTTCTTCAAGATAAGAACGGCACTCCCTAACCAGGGCGATACCCTTTTCAAATTCAGACAGGGCCTCTTCCAGTGGCAGCGAGTCTCCTTCCAGTCTCCGCAGTATTTTGTCAAGTTCCGTCATCTTTTCGCTGAAATTCAATTTAAATTCCTCCAATAAGATCAGTTGCAAGAAAATCATATACTATGTTACAATGCACAGGTTGGATGTTCCAAGGTATAAGGGGGGAAATAAATATGTCCAAGTTCTGTGATTGCTGCGGCCGCGGACCAGCGACTGGAAATGCCGTCAGCCACTCTAACCGTCACACCAGACGCCGCTGGCTCATTAACCTTCAGAGTGTACGTGTTGACGTAGGCGGCGGAGAGTCGCGCAAACTCCATATATGCACGAAGTGCCTCCGTTCCGGTAAAGTCCAAAGAGCCGTTTAGTAAACGGCTCTTTTTTTTATCCCTGATCTCAGTTCCCGCCTTAATATCCGTTTTGGGCATTGCTGATCATTTCCCTTGCCTCGTCTTCGTCCACGAGGATCTCCCTCGGTTTTGAACCGTCAGCCGGACCTACTATCCCCAGCATCTCCATCATGTCTATCAGGCGCGAAGCCCTTGAAAAACCGATCCTCAGCCTGCGCTGGAGACCGCTTGCGGATGCTATGCCCGTCGACATTACAGTCTCCAGCGCATCCTCAAGCAGGTCGTCGTCAAAAGCGGCACCGTTGTCCATGCCCGAGGGACCGCTTCCCTGCTTGTCTATTTCTATGAAATCAGGCATTCCGAACAGATTTACTATGTAGTCCAGCCAGACGCACAGCACCTGTTCATCGACCCACGGAGACTGGATCCTTATCGGTTTTGGGTGCCTTGTCGAAAGGAAGAGCATATCTCCCTTTCCAAGCAGCTTCTCCGCTCCAGAACAGTCGATTATGGTCCTTGAGTCAACCGAGCTCGGAAGGGTGAATGCCACTCTTGCCGGAATGTTGGCCTTGATGAGCCCCGTGATAACGTTCACAGACGGCCTCTGGGTCGCCAGGATCAGATGGATGCCCGTGGCCCTTGCCATCTGCGCAAGACGGCATATGTATTCCTCGACTTCCTTTGGAGCCGTCATCATAAGGTCGGCAAGCTCATCCACAACGATGACTATGTTCGGCAGTCTGTCCTTCGGGATGACTTTCTTGTTGAAGTTTTCGAGGTTCCTCACCCTTGCCTTTGCGAACATCGTGTAGCGGGACTCCATTTCGCGTATGGCCCAGGCAAGCACGTGCACCGCCTTCTTTGCATCGGTCACAGGTGGCGTGAGGAGGTGCGGCAGCCTGTCGTAGACGGTCATTTCGACCCTCTTGGGATCTACCAGTATCATCCTGAGCTCCTGCGGAGTCCTCATCGAACAGAGCCCGACTATGCATGAATTGATAAATACGCTCTTTCCGGAGCCCGTGGTCCCTGCAACAAGCAGATGCGGCAGATCCTCGAGCCCTATGATCACAGAATCACCGCTCACGGCGACCCCGAAAGGAAGAGGAAGCGTCGTGTCGGTGTCCTGATATGCCGGGTCTGCAATAATGGTCCTGATGGGTATCCCCCTGCGCCTGGGGTTCGGTATCTCGATCCCTACGTAGGGCTTGCCGGGTATCGGAGCCTCTATCCTGAGGCTTGGGACCGCCATGGCGAGCGCTATGTCGTTTGCAAGGACGGCGACCTTGTTGACTTTGATGCCCGGGGCAAGCTGTATCCTGAACTGTATGACCGTGGGCCCTACCAGGATCTCGGCCAGCCTTGCCTCTATGTTGAACTGTCTCAGTGCCTTTATGATCTTTTCTCCCAGAGGCATTGACTTTTCTTCATCCATTTCGCCCTCTCGTGATTCCTCGTTCCCGAATATCTCAAGCGGCGGCGGGAATATCCCTTCTTCTGCCCCATCGAACGATCCGTCGTCAAGGTTAAATTCCGGGTCCTGTATCTCCTCCGAAGAGTACAATGAGTCCTCCGTTTCATGAGGGGCAACTCCGGTCACCGTTACGGGAGGGATGTCCGTTTCGTCCGCGGCAGGTCCGAAATAGTCTGCACCGTCATATTCGGCTATATTGGGAGCGTCGTCGGGCAGTGATCCCTTCTCAGCCCTCTTTTTGTCATCGTCTTTCTTGTTGAAAAAGTTGAATAACGAAGAACCGGGCAGTTTTATATTAGTAAATAATGGGATATCATAGAGCAATAATGATATATATATTGAAAATGCTCCGGCTAAGAACGTGCCGAAGGCCCCGAGCATGGTATATATCCCTGATGCAACAGAGGTGCCGAAAGATCCCGGCGAGAGCCAGAGCGGGTATCCCGCATCGTCGGAAGTCATGGCGTTCAGCCCCAGAAGGAGCGATGCCGTCATAAAGACAAGGAAGGTCCCGATGGACTGTCTCAGCAGGTGGGGGATCTTTCTTGAAAGCAGCCTCGAAAGGCTGAAATAGAGTACGAAGAGGATGGGTATTATCGAGGCTCCGCCAACGGATCTAAGTATGAAAGAAGAGATGTCGCGCCCCAGCATGCCCGTCCACGGAGTATAGAACGCCGCGATCAGATAGACGGAGAGCACTGCAAGGACTATGTGACCGAGCCTTGTACGCGTCCGTTCGGCCGGCTGCCCTGTTTTTGCCCTGGACTGCCGCGGAGACGGTCTCTCTTCCTTTTTGGTCTTCCTTTTGAAGATCATATCAGGCCTCACTGCCTCCCACAGTCATTCCTTCGATCAGCATCGACGGCTGCCCGTCAGTGACCGGGACGCTTTGTCCCGATTTCCCGCACGTCCCCGGATCCATGCACAGATCGCTGCCCAGCGCCGTGATATTTTCAAGCACCGCAGGCCCATTGCCCGTAAGGATCGCTCCCTTTACGGGGTAAGACACTCTGCCCTTTTCAATTATATATGCTTCTGAGACATAAAAGACAAAATCACCAGTAGTTGGGTTTACTTCACCTCCGCCCATCTTCTTCACGAGAAGCCCGCTGTCGGTCATTGCAAGCATCGACCCGAAGTCAGAGGCGCCCGGGGCCAGAAACGTATTGCTCATCCTGGGCACAGGTATGTTCCTGTATGACTGCCTCCTGCCGTTTCCGGTCAGGGGCAGGCCCGCTGTCTTCGCAGACAGGATGTCGGTAAGATACGATCTCAATATCCCGTTTTCGATCAGGACGTTCTTGCGTGCCGGGGTCCCCTCGTCGTCGAATCTGTAGGAACCGTACAGGGAGGGGATCGTCGGGTCATCGATCATCGTGACGGATTCATGCGCGACCTTCTCCCCTATTTTGCCTCTGTAGACCGAGTGGTCTTTTTCTACGATATCTGCTTCAAGGCCGTGTCCGCAGGCTTCATGGATAACAGTGCCCCCCGCCTCGCCCGCCAGGAGCACCTTCATCTTTCCGGCCGGACACGGCTTTGCGTCCAGCATCAGAAGTGCTCTTTTCAATGCGGCAGATGCCACATCTTCCGGGGCCGAACCGGACCAGAAGTCCTTGTGGTCAATGGCCATGCTCCGTCTTTCCGAAGCTGTCTGCAGTACGCCGTCCTTCTCCGCGATGACCATTGCCGAGAAACTGCAGTATGCCCTGGAGTCTTTCGCGCAGGTCCCGTCTGAACGTATGATGAGGACGTTCCTTTTTGATATGTGGTACCTGAAGGCGACCTGCCTGACATATCCGGATCCCTGCCTTATCTTCCGGTCAAGTTCCTTCATGTAGCCAATATCGGGCGGCAGGATCCTTTCTTCCATCGTCAGGACCGGGATGCGGTCGTCTTCCTGCGTACGCGGAAACAAGGTCCCGAAAGCGGAAGACTCGGCCTCAGAAAGTATCCTTGATAAAGCAGAGGGCGATGTTCCGGGGGAATGCGAATAAAAGGTCCTGTCCCCCACTATTATCCTTGCTCCGGATCCGTCGGTGTTCGAAGATGCGAGCTCTTCGATCCTTCCGTCCTCATAGTGAGCCGAGTGTGCGGTCCCGGCCTGTATAAATATATCTGCGTGCAGCGCGCCCTTTTTCTCTGCATCCGCAAGTCTCTGGATCATCGTTTCTATTGCTCTGTCGGTCATTCTGTCTCTCCTGCCGTTTCTCTTATCGCTGTGATCACGATATCAAGCCCCTCGCTTTTCAGGCCTTCGATACACTCTTTCATGTCGCCGAGCAATTCGGCGGGCGTAAATACCGTTACCTCGCCGTTCCTCGCGTCATCTGTCTTCAGAAAACCGAGACCTTCACATGCGTCTATGGTCCAGCTGATATAGTATATATCCTTTTGGGGGACCCTCAGTGATATCTCGCATATCTTAGGCCTCAATCGATCCCCTCCCGCTGTTTTCTCAGATGCTCCTCATATGTCCTGCTGAATATGTGATTGCCCTTCGATGTGGCAAAGAAGAAGAGATAGTCAGTCTTGGCGGGTTCCAGAGAGCTGATCCAGGAATCCTCGGACGGTACGGAGATCGGTCCCGGGGGCAGGCCGTAATTCCTGTAGGTGTTGTACGGAGAGTCTATCTCAAGATCCTTATAGGTAAGGCTCTTCTTTTTGATGCCTACCTCGTCCCAGCAGTACATGACCGTCGCGCACGACTGCAGCGGCATCCGCTTGTTGAGCCTGTTCAGGAATATCCCTGCAAGTATCGGGCGTTCCTCATTGATCCTTGCCTCGCCTTCAACGATGGAGGCAAGGACTCCCCTCTGTGAGGTAAACTTTTTGTCCGCACCCTCGGGAAGGCGCTTCCCCACCCTTTCCATCCAAAGCCCCGATGCCCTTCTTACAGTCTGGGATGCGAGGCTGTTGCCCGGTGCCAGCGAGTAGGTCTCAGGCAGGAGGAAGACTATCCTGTCCTTGGGATCGTCGGGAAGCAGCTCGTGAAGTTCGGCCGGGAAATTGTCTTTTTCTGAAAGCGCTTTCAGCAGCCCGTCGTCGCCCTCGGGAAGTTTCAGGGCTGCGCTCAGCGCGCTGTATCTCGTTCCGGGTATGATCGTCACTGTATGTGCGACAGGGATGGCTGTCTTGAGCTGTTTTGCCACCGATGCCTCGCTGCCCGGGGCAATGAGATAGGTTCCCGGACGGAGCGTCCTGTCTATCTCAAGCCTGACCATCCAATCGATGAGCTTATTTACGTCTTTGACAGCCCCCGCGTCTTTGATAGCCCTGGCGGCCCCACCGGCCGACATCCCGCCTGTGATCGTAACCTCGACCTTTTCTCCCGAAGAGGCGAACATGTCAGGATACTTTGCAGGCATTACGAAACAGAGCAGACAAAAAAGGATCAGGGCTATGGCATGGGGCATCACATCTATTATCTTTCGGCCGTTCAATAAATCCTCTCCTCGTACTTTCAGGCTGTATGCACTTACTGCCAGGCACACGTAGGAATTATACCCGTAATGGCGATAAGGTTAAATAGAGAAAATGCGGGGAAAAGACGGCTGAGCAATAGCTGAGCATTGCTGAGCGGTGGTAAAAAGACAGTGAAGCTGCGACAAATACAGCCGCGTGAAACCGCGACAAAATCTGTCGCGTGAAGCGATGGTGAAGCAATTGTAGGGACAAGGATATGGGGAAATCGCGTCCTGAGGACACGAATTCCCCACAGGACGAAGTCCTGTAAATTCCCCGCAGCCGCAGGCTGTGAAAAACAACACTTGACATTTTTCCTCAACGATAGTATATATGTTAACCATTCAACGGATACACGGGAAAGGAGTGCGGGAAATGAGAGCAATAAAGTTATTCGTCATTGCTGGCATATCGTCATCATCTCTCTCCTCCGGCGCTTCCTCCTCTTGCGGCGGCTCTGGCTGTAATTGCCGGTCCCGAAACGTGTAACCGATGGATAGAGAGTATCTTCAAAATTTCTAGAACATCAGGGCGTTTCAGGGACCGGAAGGAGATCTTCCGGTCCCTTTTTTATTTTCGAAATTATCTATCAACATAATTTAAGGAGGAGAGTGCAATGAATACGAAATATCTGTTGACCCCGGGTCCGGTGGAACTGCCGGCAGAAGTGCTGAGAGCGGGAGCGCGTCCGCTTATAGGACACAGGTGTCCTGCCTTTTCCGAGCTTTTCACCGGTATCGAGAACAAACTTAAGACACTTCTGAAGAGCGAAGGTCCGGTGATCATCCTTCCGTCCTCAGGTACAGGCGCCCTCGAGTGCATGGCTGTGAACTTCCTTGAGAAGGGCGACAGGTTTATTTCCGTGTCATGCGGGGTCTTTGGAAACAGGTTTCGTGAGATCGCACTCAGGACCGGCGCTGAAGGCGTCAATATAGACGTTGAGTTCGGCGATCCTGTGACGCCGGAACTTGTCGCGGAAGCTTTAAAAAAACATCAGGGATGCAAAGTACTGATGCTGACCCACAATGAGACTTCGACCGGCGTGGTCAACCCCATAAAAGAGATCATCGCGGCCATCCCCGAAGAAGAGCGTCCCCTCATACTCGTGGACGGAGTCAGCTCGGTCGGCGCAATGGAATGCTTCCCCCAGGAATGGGGCGTCGATGCGATCGGCACGGCTTCGCAGAAGGGGCTCCTCACGCCTCCCGGACTCGGGCTGCTGTGGCTTTCGGAGAGGGCGTGGAAGGCCCTTGAAGGAAAGGTCTGCCCCAGCTACAGCTACGACCTCAAGCTGCACAGGAAGGATCTCGAAGCCAAATCCCCCGCCAACCCCTTTACTCCCCCGGTCTCACTCTACTATGCGCTCGACGAGGCTCTGGATGAGATCCTGGAAGTCGGTACAGAGACTTGGTTCAGGTCGAGGAGAAAATATGCGGACAGCCTTGCCGCAGGTCTCGAAGCCATGGGTTTCGACCTTCTCGTCAAATTCCCCGAAGCGCGTTCTCCGGGAGTCACCGCCTTTAAATACCCGGGCGGAGATACCGAAGCGGTACGGAAAAAACTTCGTGCGATGGGCATAGAGACTGCCGGAGGCCAGGGAAAACTCAAAGGAGAGCTTATCAGGGTCGCGCATTACAACAACTGGGGATGGCCGGAACTTTGCATCATCCTTGGAGCCCTCTACGGTGCCGCCGATATGGCGGGCAAAGTAAAAGCCGACTTCCTCGCTGAAGCCTGGAACATATGGAACAGGGAGGATCAGTGATCATGGCCGACGTCAACAGGAAATGGAAGGTGCTCGTAGCAGAGAGCGTAGGAGAGGCAGGGCTTCGGATGCTCAGAGAGGCACCCGACATAGAATTGATTGAGGAAGTAGGTATGTCCCGGGAAGATCTGCTCAAAAGGCTGCCGGAAATGGATGCGGTCCTTACCCGGAGCGGGACGAAAATGGATGAGGAGGCGCTGAATGCCGCTGTAAACCTTAAGGTCATCGCGCGTGCGGGCGTCGGGGTCGACAACGTCAACGTCCCTGTAGCCAGCCGCAAGGGCATCGTGGTGATAAACGCACCCACGGGAAATACGCTCGCGGCCGCGGAGCTTACCATGGCCCTTATGCTCGCGCTTGTAAGGAAGGTCCCCCAGGCATTCGGTTCGCTCCGGAACGGAGAATGGGACAGAAAGAGATTTTCAGGCCATCAGCTGAGCGGCAAGAAAGCCCTCGTTCTCGGCCTCGGCAGGATCGGGGCTGCGGTGGCACAGCGCTGCCGGGCATTCGGGATGGATGTCATCGCATATGACCCCTACATGCCCAAAAAAAAGGCCGAATCTCTCGGTATCCCGATGGTGAACGACCTTGCCGGCGCACTTTCCATAGCAGACGTGGTCACGCTCCATATGCCGCTTACTTCGGATACCGCCGGGATGATAGACGAAAAAATGCTGAGGGCCTTCAAGAAGGGCGCATATCTGATCAACTGCGCGAGGGGCGGCCTCGTCGATGAAAAGGCCGCCGCGGAGGCCGTAAGGGAGGGGCGTCTGTCCGGCATAGCGTTCGATGTCTACACATGCGAGCCCCTGACCAAGGACCATCCGTTCCTGGCGAAGGACATCGAGGACAGGATAGTCATCACCCCGCATCTTGGAGCGAGCACCGAAGAGGCCCAGACTGAGGTCGCGAAGATTGCCGCGGAGAACATGATCGCCGCGCTGCGCGGGGAACCCTACGAACATGCGGTAAATCTCCCCTTCCTCGAGCAGAAGCTGAACAAAACGCAGAAAGCATTCCTGCAGCTTTCCAGGAAGATGGGAGTGCTGGGGGCAAAGCTGGCCGAGGTCGAGTGCGGTGCCGTCCACGCATGCCATATCATGCTGAGGGGCGATCTCTTCTGCGAAGAGGAGCCTATGCCCAACAGGCTCTGCGCTTACAGCATCGCGGTGCTCAAAGGCCTCTTCGAAGTGAGCCGCGGCCCGGAAGTCTCGTACATGCTAGCCCCGCTTCTCGCCAAGGACAGCGGGCTTACCGTCGACGAGGGGTTCGGCGAGGCCAGGACGTACAAGAACACCGTGGAGCTTACGCTTGATGCGGAAAAGTGCAGCATACACCTTATCGGGACCATCACAGAAGAGGGGCGTATGAGGATAGTCAAGGTAAACGACTACTGGCTCGATTTCGTCCCCAACGGGAAGCTCATACTCTTCCAGAACCACGACAGGCCGGGAGTCATCGGAAAGATCGGCAACATCCTGGGCGAATCGAAGATCAACATCGCAAACTTCGCACTGGGAAGGAAGGACAACAGCGGGCTCGCGCTCGGAGCGCTTGAAGTGGACAGCGATATAGACGAAGAGACGAAGAAAAAGCTTGAGAAGAGCGGGGACATGATCTGGCTGACGATGATCGACTTTACTGAGGCACGGTAAAAGAGCGTACAGTAATATTTTAGGCACACCGGCGGCAGGGAGGGACTGATATACACCTTCCCTGCCGTTTTCGATCGAAATAGACGGTCTCTGATCTTCTTACATTTGTTTGCACTATTGGGAGGGTCTGATATATGATAATCCGGCAAGGCCGAATGGCTGCCGGCAGTTAGGCCGGACGGAGATCAGCTATCCCCGATCGGAGGACAAGGTACATGTGGAGTTATTACTGGCCGATAGGCTTTATCGTTTTCTCAAATATCCTCTATCACATCTGTTCAAAATCTATCTCTGAGGGCGCGGATCCCTATTTTTCGCTGCTTGTGACCTATATCGTGGCGGGAAGCGCATGTCTGGGGCTGTACCTCTTTACCGGACACTTTAAAAATTTCCCCGCGGATATCAGGAGCATCACCTGGAACAGCCTTGTGCTGGGGGCCGCGATAGTATGCCTTGAGATGGGGTTCATTATCATGTACAGGGTCGGATGGAACATCAGCATAGGATCGCTAGTGGCGAACATCTGCCTTGCTGTCGCGCTGGTCCTTGTGGGAGTATTATTCTACAGGGACAGTTTTACCCTGAACAAGGTGATCGGGATGATACTTTGCATCGCAGGCCTGATATTCATCAATAAATAATATTTAGTACTCCGTCAAAACAAAAAGCAGGCCGCCTGGGTATATCCGGCGGCCTGCTTTTTTCTTTTCGGGGAAATACTAGCTCAGTGACTTGTCCAGCAGCTCTTCGGTCTTCTTCACGTTCGCCGTGAGCTGCACAAGTGCCTCCTCCATCCTTGCCTTGAAGTCGGCGGAGAAGGTTTCGTCCGTGACGCCGGGAAGGTTTATCTTCACGTTGTAGGCAGCTGCCTTTCCCGCCGCCTCGGAAATGAGAGCGGCGCTTCCGGCATCGCTTATCGTGTTCGGGTTCCCGTCTCTTGCAGCAAGGTAAGCCAGTTCGCTCATCTCGACGCATGCTTCCAGGGTCATTAGCGGGACTTTTGTGGCGAGCTTCGAGGCCTCTGCCATTGCCTTCCTGCGGGCACACTTTTCTTCTTCGGTCGATTTGGGCAGTTTCATGGCAGCCATGAAGGTGTTGAACGACTCGGTATCTTTGTTCATCAGGTCAATGAATTTGAACCTGAGCGATTCGCTTTTGCCGACCACGTCTTCCATAGTCTGCCAGCTGTCTTTGTATTTCTCCTTGCCGATTGTCAGGTTTGCCACCATAGAGACGAGCGCCGATCCGAGGGAAGCGCACAGTGCCGCTACGCTTCCGCCTCCCGGTGCCGGAGAGTCCGAGGCAAGCTCATCGAGAAACGCGCGTATTTCCATCCTCTCAAATTTCATAGGGTCTCCTCCTGCTATCCTTTTACGAGCTTTGTAAGATATTCTTCGTCTGCGATGTAAGGAACTGTGATGTGACCGTCGCTTCTCTTGCGGTTGAACTCAGCCACCGTCGAAAGCGCGTTTTCATTCCTTGCCCATGCTCTTCTCGCGACTCCGCTTATGACGTCCCAGCTGAGCGAAGACCTGATGATGTTGTCGACCCTCTCGCTTCCGTCAAGGACAAGGCCGAAGCCTCCGTTGATCGCTTTGCCGGTCCCGACTCCCCCGCCGTTGTGGAGTGCGACAAGGCTCATTCCCCTTGCGCAGTTTCCGGCGAAGCAGTGGATCGCCATCTCGCCCATCACGTTGCTTCCGTCCTTGATGTTGGAAGTTTCGCGGTAGGGCGAGTCTGTACCGGAGACGTCGTGATGGTCTCTGCCGAGCATTACCGGACCTATCTCCCCGGTACGTACCATCTCGTTGAACTTAAGCGCTATGCGGACCCTTCCCTCTTCATCCTGGTAGAGTATCCTGCACTGTGTGCCGACCACGAGCTTGTTCTTTTCGGCATCCCTGATCCATACCCAGTTGTCGTGATCCTGGAACCTGCGGGTCGGATCGATGCATTCCATAGCGGCGCGGTCGGTCTTCCTGAGGTCCTCGGGATCGCGGCTGAGGCAGCACCAGCGGAACGGTCCGTAGCCGTAGTCGAAGAGGAGCGGTCCCATTATATCTTCCACGTATGACGGGAAGATGAACCCTTCGTACGTATCGACGCCATTCTTTGCGATCTCGGTCACGCCTGCATCGAATACCGCCCTCATGAATGAGTTGCCGTAGTCGAAGAAGTAAGTTCCCTTTGCCGTCAGCGCCTTTATGAGTTCGAAGTGTTTCCTGAGCGTTTTGTCGACCAGCCTGCAGAATTCTTCTTTGTCCTCCGCGAGGAGCCTGGTCCTCTCTTCGAAGGTGATGCCCTGCGGGCAGTAGCCGCCGTCGTAAACGGCATGGCATGATGTCTGGTCGGAGAGCAGTTCGATGTTGATGTCATTGTCGAGAGCGTACTGCAGAAGGTCTACGATGTTGCCCTCGTAGGCTATGGAAAGAGGTTTGCCTGCGTCCATGGCCTCCTTCGCCCAACCGAAAGCCTCAGCGAGGTCTTTGGTCCTCTTGCTCACCCATCCCTGGCTGTATCTTGTTTCGATGCGGGACGGGTCGACCTCTGCGATTATTGCCGCAGCGCCTGCTATCTCCGCTGCCTTAGGCTGAGCTCCGCTCATGCCGCCAAGGCCCGAGGAGACGAAAAGATGGCCCGCAAGCCCCTTGCCTTCCGGCAGGTGGAACCTCTTTCTTCCCGCGTTCAGCAGAGTGTTGTACGTTCCGTGGACGATCCCCTGCGGTCCGATGTACATCCATCCGCCCGCTGTCATCTGTCCGTAGTTCGCGACGCCAAGAGCGGCCGCCCTTGTGAAGTCTTTGGGGTTGTCGAACATGCCTACCATCAGGCCGTTCGTAAGGATGACCCTCGGTGCCGAGGGGTGCGACCTGAAGAGTCCGAGCGGATGTCCGGACTGTACGACGAGTGTCTGGTCGGGCGTCAGGATCTCAAGGTATTTCTTGATAAGACTGTACTGCATCCAGTTCTGGCATACCTGTCCGGTCTCTCCGTATGTGACCAGTTCGTAGGGGTAAAGCGCCACGTCAAAATCGAGATTGTTGTCGATCATGACCTGGAAGGCTTTTCCTTCTATGCACTTGCCCTTGTACTCGTCGATGGGCTTGCCGTACAGGCGTCCCTGAGGTCTGAAACGATAGCCGTATATGCGTCCGTGTTCACGGTATTCCTCGAGGAATTCGGGTGCTATCTCTTTATGGTATTTCTCCGGGATGTAGCGGAGCGCGTTCTTAAGTGCCAGCACCGTCTCTTTTTCGTTCAGTACCTGTCCTCTGTTGGGTGCCCTCCTGATGCCCGGTTCGAATTCTGGCTTGGGAGGAAGTCCATCCGGAAAATCCAGAGCTATCTCAAGTGCTTTTCCTGTCTTAGGATCAAACATATTTGGTCAACTCCGTTTCTTATTTTTTTAACTCTCTCCTGATATTTTTCTTGACTAAGAAAAATATCTGACTATACTAATTGTAACGCAAAGATTTAGGATTGGAAAGTATTAAAGCTGTGAAATATGATAAATATCTAACAGTAAAATGTTTCATCCTAATATCATGATTATAGCACTGCAGGCCTCAGATAACAGCATTATAACAAGAAAAGGGGGATTTTTGAGATGAGCTTGAATACGGTAGTTCTTGATGGAAAATCTCTTACTATCAACGATATCGTCAACGTGGCAAGGAACGGTTACAAGGTAGAGATAGATCCGGGCGCGAAGAAAGCCATAGCGGAATGCGCCGACTCGGTCAAGGAATGGGTCAACGAAGGAAGGGTGGTTTACGGAGTCACGACGGGCTTCGGAGACCTTGCTTCGGTGGTCATCCCCAGGGATCAGAGCCGCCAGCTCCAGGAAAACCTGCTTATGAGCCATGCATGCGGATTCGGCGAAGCCCTGCCAGAGGACTTCGTCCGTGCGATAATGCTTCTCAGGATCAACACTCTCACCAGGGGATACTCGGGGATAAGCCTCAATACCCTCACCCAGCTCGTCAATTATCTGAATCTCGGCATCCATCCCGTGATACCGCGTCAGGGATCTGTCGGCGCGAGCGGAGACCTCTGCCCGCTTTCACATCTCGCCATAACTCTGATCGGTCTCGGCGACGTGGTCTACCAGGGCAAAAAGATGCCTACCAGCGAGGCTCTTAACATGACCGGACTCAAGCCTGTCGACCTTATGCCCAAAGAGGGGCTTGCCCTCAACAACGGCACGACGGTCATGACCGGCATAGCCGCGCTCTGCCTCTATGACGCGAAGAAACTGCTGAAGAACGCAGATATCGCGGCGGCGCTCTCTGCCGAGGCTCTTCACGCAGTACCCTACGCATTCGACAAACGCACACACGACCTCCGTCCGCAGGTGGGACAGAGCATCGTGGCGGAAAACATGAGAAAACTGATAGAGGGCAGCGAGATAATCGAGACATATAAGAAGGACAGGGTCCAGGACGCATACTCGCTCCGCTGCCTCCCCCAGGTTCACGGGGCAAGCAGGGATGCCGTCTCATACGTTGAAAACGTCATCAACATAGAGATAAACTCGGTGACGGACAACCCGATCATCTTCCACCAGGACGGCGAAGCGATCAGCGGAGGCAATTTCCACGGCCAGCCGATCGCGATGGCGATGGATTTCTTCGGGATAGCGGTAGCCGAGCTGGCCAACATATCCGAAAGGCGCATAGCAAGGCTCGTGGACCACAAGCTCTCCGATCTGCCTCCGTTTCTGGTCGCGGAAAGCGGAGTGAACAGCGGCTTTATGATCCCGCAGTACACGGCCGCAGCGATAGTCTCCGAGAACAAAGTGCTCGCCCATCCCTCAGTCGTCGACTCGATCCCGACATCGGCAGGCCAGGAAGACCACGTCTCCATGGGCGGCTACAGCGCAAGGAAAGGGCTGACGATCCTCAACAACGTGAAGAGAGTCATCTCCATAGAGATGCTCAACGCCGCTCAGGGGATCGACTTCAGGGCCCCGCTCAAACCGGGACGCGGTACTTCGGCGGCATATAAAGCGTTCAGGAAAGAGGTCCCCTTCTACGCAAAGGACCAGTACATGCAGCCCCTTATGCTGAAATCCCTTGAACTCGTGGACAATGGCACTATAATTGAAGCCGTGGAGAAAGAGACAGGGGAACTCAGGTAGTCAATCCAGTCAAAAATACACAGGGAGGAATAATTATGGCAATGCAGCTGATCGAATGTGTGCCGAACTTCAGCGAAGGAAGGCGCCCCGAAGTTATCGAAAAGATAGTCGACTGTTTCAAGGGCAAAAAGGGAGTCTACCTTCTTGACCACAGAGCTGATGAAGACCACAACAGGCTGGTCATAAGCCTTGTCGGAGCCCCTGCGCCGATCCAGGATGCCCTGATCGAAGCAGCGAAGGTCGCCCTTGCGAACATAGACATGAATTCGCACCAGGGCGGACATCCGAGGATAGGAGCCGTCGACGTGGTCCCCTTCACACCCATAAAGGGCATCACGATGGAAGAGTGCATAGAACTCGCCCACAACTTCGGTGAACGTTATTTCAAAGAGTGCGGCATACCTGTCTATTTCTACGAAGATGCCGCAAAGAGGCCCGAAAGGAAGCGCCTTGAGGTCATCCGCAAGGGACAGTATGAAGTCCTTAAGGAAGAGGCGAAGACCAAAGAGGAAAGGATGCCCGATGTGGGCGGCCCCGGACTCCATCCCACGGCCGGAGCCACTGTCATAGGTGCACGCAAGTTCCTCGTGGCATTCAACGTAAACCTCGATACGCCCAACGTCGAGATCGCAAAGAAGATAGCGAACACGGTCAGGGCATCTTCGGGCGGCTTCTGCCACGTCAAGGGCATAGGCCTCGCCCTCGAGGAGCGCGGCATCACACAGGTAAGCATGAACCTTGTCGATTACGAAAAGAACTCGCTCTACAGGGTCCTTGAAATGATCAGGATGGAAGCCAGGAGATGGGGAGTCCAGGTCATCGAGACCGAGGTATACGGCATGATCCCCGTCAACGCGATACTTGAAAGCGCTGCTTACTATATGCAGATCAACGACTTCGATCCCGCACAGGTACTGGAACTTCAGCTTCTGGAACTGATGGGAGAGAGGGCGGAATGACAGTAAAACTTTACAGGAACGCCAGAATATTTACCCCTCAGGATCCCGGACACCCCCTCAGAGGCAAAGAACAGGGAAAGATCAGGGAGTACTCCAAGGGAGCCATCCTTGCTGTCAACGGGCTGATCGAGAAGATAGGAGACGAAAGCGAAGTCCTTCACAGCATATCTGCATATGCCGTGAACGAAGAGAGGGATATGGGAGGAGCCTGCGTGATCCCGGGATTCGTGGATCCTCACACCCATCTCTGTTTCGCGAAGAGACGCGAAGACGAGTTCAAGATGAGGCTCGACGGACTCCCCTACCTTGAGATACTTAAGCGCGGAGGCGGGATACTCTCTTCGGTGAACGCCGTAAAGTCTGTGACGGAAGAAGAGCTCTTCTCTGCAACGAAGAAGCTCGCGCTGTCTGCCCTTGCCAAGGGAACGACGACCATCGAGATAAAGAGCGGCTACGGCCTCGACCTTGAGCTCGAACTCAAGATGCTCTCCGTCATAAGCAGGATATCAAGGGAGACCCCGCTTGACGTGGTGCCGACGTTCATGGGCGCGCACGCCGTGCCTGTCGAATACAAAGAGAGGCCGGACGACTTCGTTGACCTCATCATCAACGAGATGCTGCCCAAGGTCAGGGAACAGGGCATCGCCGAGTTCTGCGACATATTCTGCGAAGAGGGAGTCTTCTCTGTCGCGCAGAGCAGAAAGATACTCAATGCGGCGAGGGAGATGGGCTTCGGGCTGAAGATACATGCAGACGAAGTGCATGACCTCGGTGGAGCCGGTCTTGCTGCCGAGCTCGGAGTCAGGTCGGCGGAACACCTTCTCGCCGCAGCCGAGGAAAACCTCCGTGCGATGGGAAGGGCCGGATCGATCGCGGTCCTTCTCCCGGCAACGGCTTACAGCCTCAAAAAGCCCTATGCCAAAGGCAGAGAGATGATAGACTGGGAAGTCCCGGTCGCGCTCGCCACGGACTGCAACCCCGGATCATGCTTCTGCGAGTCGGTCCCTTTCATATTCGGCCTCGGCGTCATGAACATGGATATGACTGTCGAAGAGGCGCTTTCGGCGGCAACGCTCAACGCAGCATATGCCATAAACAGGCAGCACAAGGTAGGAAGCCTGGAGCCCGGAAAGCAGGCAGACTTCCTCGTCCTTGACGGGGAGACGCCGACCACGCTCGCCTACCATGTCGGAAGCACCTCTGTCCTCGAAGTGCACAAGCTGGCTGAAAGAGTGGCATAGACAAATAACAGGCGTATAAAAAAGAGTCAGGCCCGTTTCAGCGGCCTGACTCTTTTTTATTTTGTGATCCGCAGTCGTTCTCAGCAGATAAACATCGAATCTCCGAACGAGAAGAACCTGTATCTCATTTCCACAGCCTCCCTGTAGGCCTCCATGATCAGGTCGTAGCCCGCAAACGCAGACACGAGCATAAGAAGGGTGCTTTTGGGCAGGTGATAGTTCGTTATCAGGGCATCTATGACCCTGAAATCGAATCCGGGCGTTATGAAGAGCCTAGTGTCCAGCCTCCCGGCCCTTACTTCGCCGTAATGCAGGGCAAAGGATTCAAGGGTCCTTACGACGGTGGTCCCGACAGCTATCACCCTGCCTCCCCTTGCCTTTGTTTCCCTTATCTTTGCCGCGGTGTCCTCGGGGACTTCACAGAGCTCGCTGTGCATTATATGCTGTGATATATCCTCTGTTTTGACCGGTCTGAACGTGCCGAGCCCGACCTGCAGGGTAACGAAGGTCTCGTCTGCGCCCATTTCCCTGATCTCTTTCAGAAGCCTGTCAGTGAAATGGAGCCCGGCTGTCGGAGAGGCGACTGAGTTCTCTTTTTCCGGCCTTGAATATACCGTCTGGTAGCGCTCAGGTTCGGCATGAGTCTCTGTAATGTAGTGAGGCAGCGGTGTCGTGCCGTACTTGTGTATGATCGCGAAGGGATCGTCGGAAGGTGAGAAATGTATATACCTTACCCCGTCTTCAAGCCTTTCGCCGACTGTGACCTCCGTATCGTCTCCAAGGATAACGCGGGATCCCTCCTTAAGCTTCCTGCCCGGTCTCACGAGGGCTGTCCACTTCTCGGATCCTGCTGTTGTCGGAGAGAGGAAAAAGATCTCGACCTTCGCCTCGCCGTTTTTTTTGACGCCCGTGACGCGTGCGGGAAGGACCCTCGTGTCGTTGAGGACCAGCAGATCACCCTCCCTGAGGTGATCCTTTATGTCTCTGAATATTTTGTGCTCTCTTATTCCTGAATCCTTATGGAGGACCATCAGCCTTGACGAATCTCTGGGTTCTACGGGATCCTGTGCGATCAGTTCTTTGGGAAGATAGTAATCGTATGTCGAGGTCTTTGAAAAATCATGTCCTGTGCTGTCCAAAATATCCTTCCTCACTGTCCTGTGGTTGTGCCCGGGAAATAATAACCTAGGATCTGGGCGCAGGTCCAGCCCTTTGCCGCCATCGCCTTCGCGCCGTTTTGCGAAAGACCGACACCGTGACCCGATCCCCTTCCGTATATCTTTACAGTCGTGCCCGCCGCCGGAGCCATCGAAAGATTTGGGACATAGCGGATCTCCGGCATCCGGAAGGTATCTTCGCCTGCTGCAGCGCTGTCGTCCGCGGGTGCCCCGGCCGGAAGGTCCGGCATCGGCAGGCGTCCCTCGGCACGGGCTGTCCCCTTCTCTATGTATGAGTCTATGTCGTCCGGTCTGGAGAGTATCTCCATCAGTTCCAGCGTTGTGAATAGCCTTTTCTTCGTCATCCAGATTATCTTTTCTTCCTTGTCCTCCGGCATTCCGGACAGATCGATATTTTCGGGTGTCCCGGTGGAAATCGGCGTCTCTGCGGGCTTTGGTGAAAGCGCAGGGACCGACGGCAGTGATCCGCGCTGTTCGTTTATATAGGGCGACCTTGTGCCGAACTCGAAAAGCGTGCTCTTTACAATCCCGGCTCCTATGATATTCCTGAATTTATACCCTGAAATGACTTTTGTGCCTGAGCTGCCCCTTACCTCCATAGTCAGTACCCTGCCCGTCTCATCCCTTTTGAGCGGTACAAGAGATATGAGTTCCCCGACATAGATACCGCCCGCTTCAAGCTTTGAACGGACCGCTGAGACAGGCAGAGCCGCCTCCCATGTACTGCTGCGTCCGGAATATGCGAAGGGTTCGGCTTTGGGTCTGAGATACGGGATGTCCGCGCCGCCGCCCCATACGTTAGCCGGGGATGTGACCATCCCTCCGCTGTCTGCGTGGTAGTAGACGCTCGCAGGGGCTCCTTTCCATCTCAGGATCAGGCCCGATGTCTCACGTATGGCCCTGTCCGCGGTGCTGTCGTGCGCCGATATTCCCTTGTAGACCTGACAGTGCCAGCTGTCGCAGAGATCGTCCTCGCCGTGTTTGCTGCCAGATACGACTGCAAAGGTGCGCGCAAGGATCACCTGCGCCTTCAGCGCCTCAAACGGAGATCTGGGGTCCATTTCTGCCTTGATCACGCCGCGCAGGTACTCTTCGATATCTATGATATTGGTGACTTTGAACCCGTTGGCTGAGTTTTTGAAGACGAAAGTGCCGTTGTAGAGAGATCCGTTGTAGTTTATCGGACCGTCGGAGGAGATTTTAAGCGGCATCCGGAAGATCTGCCCTCCAGCCGAGATCTCGGTGCCGCTTCTTTTCTCGATCCTGCGGGTCCCGGACAGAACGGCCTCTTTACCGTCGGTGCCGCTAAGCTTCATCCCCCTGCCCGAAACAGACACCCGTGAGATCCCGTTGTCAAGCACGACTGAGATCTCTTTTGTGACAGCGTATGCATCAAAGGGCAAAAGAAGGATAAATAAAAGGCAGATATATAATGCGGGCAGTTTTTTCAATGCTTCCACCTTGAAAAAATATTTAATATCACGGTAAGTATCACGCTTATAAGGAGCATCGTGCCAAACGGCGCGAATACAGTCAGGTTTTTCTTCTGGTATGTGATATCTCCGGGGAGATTTCCGAAAGGGATGTTGAAGCGGCCTGCCAGTAGCAGTACGGATCCTGTCGCGGCCGTCAGAAGACCTATGAAGATGAGCATTTTGCCTATTTGCTGCATTCAGCATCCTCCTCCGATAGAAGCTGCATTTGCTGGTACTGGACAAAACGGGGCGATACGGGAAGGCCCAGGTAGTCCCACGTGTTCCTTGTAGCCTTCCTTCCTCGCGGTGTCCTCTCAATAAGCCCTTTCTGTATCAGGTACGGTTCGTAAATGTCCTCTATGGTCTGGGTATCCTCGTTGAGCGCGGCGGCAAGGGTCGAAAGGCCCACCGGCCCGCCGTCGAAAAGTTCGACGAGCGCGGTCAGGAATTTTCTGTCGCCGTCGTCAAGCCCCTCAGAGTCCACTCCGAGCATGTCAAGCGCATATTTGGACAGATCTCTTTCAACGATCGGGGCTCTTTTGACCTCCGCCACATCTCTGACCCTTCTCAGCAGACGCAGCGCGACCCTCGGAGTGCCGCGTGAACGGAGCCCGATCTCTACAGCTGCGTCATCCGAGATCTTCACTCCAAGCACCTCCGCCCCCCGTTTGACTATGGCGGTGAGTTCGTCGGAAGAATAGAGGTGCAGCTGTTCCACTATGCCGAACCTTGCGCGCAGCGGCGACGTAAGGAGCCCCAGACGGGTCGTTGCGCCTATCAGCGTGAACTTGGGGAGCGAGAGCCTTATGCTTCTTGCGAGAGGTCCCTTCCCCACGATTATTGAGAGAGAAAAATCTTCCATAGCGGGATAGAGTATCTCTTCGATGTGCGCGGACATCCTGTGGATCTCATCGATGAAGAGGACGTCGTTCGGCTGTATGTTGGAGAGTATGGCGGCGAGGTCTCCGGCCCTTTCAAGCGCCGGTCCCGTCGTTACGCGAAGATTCCCCTTCATCTCTTTTGCGATTATCCCTGCAAGGGTCGTCTTTCCGAGACCGGGAGGTCCGTAAAAGAGGGTGTGGTCAAGCGGCTCTGATCTCTGGAGCGAGGCTGTCATGAAGATGGACAGCTTGTCTTTGAGAGCGGTCTGTCCAATAAATTCATCAAGGGCCTGCGGACGGATCGTAGATATTTCGTCCTCCTTGTCGTTCCTGATCCTTTCGATGAGTTTGTCGCCGTTGTCAGTCATTTTATGCCCTCACGTTATCCTTCTTCAGTTCCTGCGAAGCAGGCTGAGCGATGTCTTCAGCAGATCCTCTTCCGTCCATGAGGCATCTGGGCCGGCTTCTGCCCTTGCCCTCGATATCGCACGGACTGCCTCTCCCTGTGTGAAGCCCAGTCCCGTGAGGGCCTCCAATACAAAACTGTCCGAGGCGCGGTCCTTCGACCCCTGCTCACCGACCCCGGCTATCTCGCTGAATTTCTTGGCTATCCTGTTCTTCAGTTCGAAGCAGATCCGTTCCGCCCTCTTGGCTCCGAGTCCAGGGACAGTAAGCATGGCGCTGCTGCCCGAAGCGATCGCTTTGAGTATCTGGTCGGTGTCAAGGTGGCGCAGCAAGGTGACGGCAAGCTTTCCTCCCACTGTTTTGACCTGCAGCAGTTCAAAGAAGAGCAGCCGTTCCCGTTCGTCAGAAAAGCCGAAAAGACTTACCCCCGCGTCGCTTATCTGCATGTATGCGTAGCAGAAAAGTTCTTCCGAGAGTTCCGCCTGTGACATCAGCGACCTTGTCGCGAAGACCTCGAGCCCGAATCCGGCGACCTCCAGTGTGATGCTCTCTTCCCCGATCGAGAGTACTTTGCCTCGAAGCGTATTGATCATTTTTCAGTATCCCTTCAGTATATTCCTGTCGAAAGATGACATTGAAAGACCGGCTATCGCTATGGCGAGGGCATCTGCCGCATCGTCGGGACTCGGGTTCTTCTCAAGCCCCAGCAGGTTGGCGACCATGCCCTGGACCTGCCCCTTCTCCGCCGCACCGTATCCGCATACGGCCAGCTTGACCTCCGACGGCTTGATCTCGTAGGGGTCTATGCCCATCTGCGCGGCGAAGAGGAGTATGACTCCCCTTGCCTGCCAGACCATCTCAGCCGTCGTTATGTTCCTTCCGAAGAAAAGCTTTTCTACGGCTATTATGTCGGGTGGATACTCCGCCGCTCTCTCCTTCAGCTCATCGTAGAGCAACGAGAGCCTTTTTGTGAGAGAGAGCGAAGACGGAGTCCTTATGACTCCGTAGCACTCGCATACCAGTCTGTCTCCGAACTGCGAGACTATCCCGTAGCCCATAGTGCCGAGCCCCGGATCTATGCCCAGGGCTCGCAGACCTTTATGTTCTCTGTTTTCAGCCGTCGATCTCTGCAAGGATCTCGTCCGGGATGTCGAAGTTGGCGTAGACCGCCTGAACGTCGTCGTGTTCCTCGAAACGCTCCACCATCGAGAGCAGTTTTGCCGCATCGGCCTTGTTGGTGATGGAGACGGTGTTCTTCGGGACCATCTCGACTTCTATCGATTCTACGTTGTACCCCGCGTTCTTGAGCGCCTCGGCAACATCCGAGAGGACAGAGGGATCACATGTGATCTCATATCCGTCGTCTTCGGAGGTCACGTCATCGGCTCCGGCTTCGATAGCCGCCATCATTATCTCGTCTTCATCGATCCCGCTGCCCGTTATGCCGATGATCCCTTTTCTCTCGAAGTTCCAAGCTACGCATCCGACTTCGCCGATCGAGCCGCCCGTCTTGGTAAAGAGGGAGCGCATTTCGGGGGCTGTCCTGTTTCTGTTGTCCGTCAGGGCCTGGACCATGATCGCGACTCCGTTTGGTCCGTATCCCTCGTAGAGGATCTCTTCGTATATGACTCCGTCAAGTTCTCCCGTGGCCCTTTTGATCCCTCTTTCGATGTTGTCGACGGGCACGTTGCCCGCCCTTGCTCTCTCTATGGCGACTTTAAGCCTGAAGTTCGAGTTGGGGTCGCCGCCTCCGGCTTTTGCCGCCGCGATAACGTTCTTGACCAGCTTCTGGAAGGCCACGCCCTTCTTTGAATCCTGTGCTGCTTTACGATGCTTTATGTTTGCCCATTTTGAATGTCCTGACAAAAGACTCACCTCATGATCGACTTATTAAGCTCCCTCGGCCGGAAAGGGGCGGTATTTCATATATCCTTCGGTATACTGGCCATTGGCGGGAATTTCCTCTTGTGTTCCGACCTTGCCATTGCGCATTCTATTTTTTCTCTTACGTTATCCTCGGCAACTCCCGTTGCCAGGTAATTGTCCAGCTGTTCGTACGTGATGCCCATCTCGCATTCGTCAGTCTGCCCCTCCCAAAGTCCTGCGGTCGGTGGCCTCTTGATTATGTCCGGCGGGACCCCCAGGTGCAGGGCAAGCGCCCTTACCTCCCCTTTCAGGAGATCTGCCATAGGCAGAAGATCTACCCCTGAGTCGCCGTACTTGGTGAAATATCCGTACATTATCTCGTCCCTGTTCCCGCCTCCGCATACCAGATAACCGTGCTGCTGCGCTATCGCATAGAGCGAGGTCATCCTCAGCCTCGGCTTGATGTTTGCTGCGGGGAGTGCGCAAAGTTCGATCCCGTTGGCCGAAATGGAAGAGACCAGCGTGTCGTAGGCAGGCGACAGGTCTACCTTATATGTCCTGATGCCGAATGCCGCTGCGAGCTGAAGAGCGTATTCTTCGTCAACAGGCTGGCTGTGGCACGGCATAATGACTCCCAGTACATTATCCTTGCCTATCGAACGGCATAAGAGCCCGGTCAGCACTGCGGAGTCTATACCTCCGCTGATGCCCAGCACGGCACCTTTCGCTCCTGTTGCACCAAAATGCTCTTTGATCCACCCGACAAGATATTCTGTGATTTTTGTCGTATCTCTGTAGACAGACATGCGGCAACCCCTCGCTTTGTTATTTGGGATGTCTGTTATGACGCGTTATATTCTAACATAAAGTATGCATCAAGGTGTAAATGCAATACGGACAGAAATAAGCGGAGATCCGAGAAGGACCGGATCTCCGCCTGATATTCCGAATTTCTGAAGTTACTACAGATTGCCTATGCTGGACACCATTACTGCCTTGATGGTGTGCATGCGGTTCTCTGCTTCATCGAACTGTCTGCCGTGGCGTGATTCGAAAACTTCCTCGGTGACTTCGTAGCCCTTTACCGCGGGGAGGCAGTGCAGGAAGATCACGTCATCGTTGCCGGTGGCCTTGATCAGGTCCATGTTGACCTGATAGGGCTGGAGGATAGCCTTTCTCTCCGCGAGCTTCGCTTCCTCGCCCATCGATGCCCATACGTCGGTGTAGATGACGTCTGCGCCTTTTACAGCTGCCTTGGGATCGTCTGTGATCTCGATCGTTGCTCCAGATTCGCAGTCCGCTGCCATCTTTTTGCACTCTTCGACAAGCGCCGGATCCGGGAAGAGCGACTTGGGGGCGCCTATCACAAAGTGCATCCCCATTTTTGCGGCGCCGATCATAAGGGAATTGGCTACATTGTTGCGGCCGTCGCCGACGTATACGAATCTGATCCCCTTCAGGCGTCCGAAGTTTTCGCGGACAGTGAGGAAGTCTGCAAGTACCTGTGTGGGATGGTAGTCATCGGTGAGGCCGTTCCATACCGGGATGCCCGCGTATTTGGCAAGGTCCTCAACGACCTTCTGGCTGAATCCGCGGAATTCGATGCCGTCGAACATGCGGCCGAGCACCCTGGCTGTATCGGCAACGTCTTCCTTGTGTCCGAGCTGGATGTCGTTCTTGCCCAGGTATTCGGGATGCCCTCCCTCGTCTATGGCCGCGACGGTGAAGGCGCAGCGTGTACGGGTCGACGGTTTTTCAAATATCAGCGCGATGTTCTTGCCGGCGAGCAGATTGCCCCTGATACCTGCGCGCTTTTTATTTTTCAGATCCGCTGAGAGATCGAGAAGGTACTCTATCTCCTGCGGGGTGTGGTGCTTGAGTGAGAGCAGATGTCTGTTGCGAAGATTGACGGCCATAAAAACTCCTCCTTGAATTTTTGTTTAATATCAGCGGAAAATATAACTCTGTTTACCTACAAAAAAATCAGCTATTTTACGGGACCTCTGTTGAGGGGCATCGTCATGCATCTTGGGCCTCCCCTTCCCCTGCCGAGTTCAGGACCGTTAAGTTCCAGGACCTCGATGCCGTTCTCCCTGAGCAGCCTGTTGGACATGAGGTTCCTATTATAAGTGACTACCTTGCCGGGGGCGACCGCCAGCGTATTGCAGCCGTCGTGCCATTGCTCCCTGTCTGTCTCGGCCTGATCTTTGCCCCTCATTTCAATGACTCTGATCGTGTCGAAGCCAAGTTCCTGCGCTATGGCCTCTTTCCAATGGTGACACCGTTTGATGGAGAGGAGCGTCCCGTTGTCGTCGTAGTCCATCTCCCACACCTTCAGCACCTTGATCACGGTCGGGAATATAGTGAAGGCGTCCTTGTCGACCATGGTGAAGACAGTGTCGAGATGCATGCAGTAACGCTCTCTCGGTATCTCGAAGGCAAATATCTTTCTGATCGGTGTATTCAGCGCGAGTTTTTTCCCGATCCTCTGAACGGTCGTCGGGGCAGTTCTTTGGCTGACGCCTATTGCCATTGCATGATCAGAAAGGACAAGAAGGTCTCCTCCCTCTACCTTGTGCGGCCATACCTCATCGGGGGCATCTCCGAAAATGATATTGACCCCCTTGAATCTGGGATGGTAGTTTGTTATGTATTTCCAGTAGAGCGGCTCTCTCCTTCTGACCTCATACGTCATCTGTCCGATGATGATGCCGCATCCGACGGTGATAGCGGGGTCTCTCTGGAAATAGAGGTTGGGGATCGGGTGGATGACGAAATCCCCTCCGTTTTCAACTTTGGAGATAAGACTCAGGGATGATTTGAATAATTTTGATGCCTCTTCTTTGCTGTAGCCGCTGATGAGGTGGGATGCGAGTTCCGCGGAGGGAAGATCCAAAAACATCTCTGACAGCCCTTCTGAGAGGTGCCTGTCCAGACATTCGAGCATAAAAACCGAGTCGATCAATGATTTCCTTACTTCCTTGTCTTCGAGGACATCCGCCAGGCATTCGCTGAAATATAGTACCTCGCATCCCTCTCGTCGGAGAATGTCGGCGAATTCATCGTGTTCCCTCTGGGCCTGCTCGAGCCATATCAGGTCATCGAAGAGCAGGTCGCTCATATTGCTGATGGTAAGCCTGTTGAGTTCATTTCCGGGTCTGTGCAGCATTACCTGTTTAAGCGGTCCGGTTTCAGAAAAAACACAGAATGGTTGATCTTGGCACATTATTACACCCCCCGATAAATTTTTATTGAACGAAACAATGTCCCTTAGGTTAAAAAAACATGGCTCCAAACGGGTATAGGGTAAAAATATGGTGCTAAATATGAGTGTCAGTAAATAAGCTATTCACTGCCAGAAAATTATATCACAAATAAAAATCAACTTAAAGGGGTGACAAGTTCAAATTTATAGTGACATCGATCCAATTTATGATCGATTAGATATCAGAGGCGTCCGATCTCTTCGATGAGGCGCTTCCTGAGGTTTTCGGCGGTATCGTTGCAGACAGGGACACCTTTTCTGAAAAGCACGAATCCGTCGGGAGTCCCTGCGATGCCGAGGTCGGCTCCCGCGGCCTCTCTCGGGCCGTTGACCTCGCAGCCCATGACGGCTATCACAGTTCCGTCCTTTATCTCTTTGGGAAGGAGCGAGGTGACCTCTTCCACGAGCCGCACTACGTCGATCCTTCTGCGACCGCAGGTGGGACAGCTGATGATGCTGCAGCCTTTATGCCTGATCTCCAGCGCGCGGAGTATGCTGTAGCCCACTCTGACCTCGTCTGTGGAGGGACCTGTGAGACTTACACGGATGGTGTCTCCGATCCCCTGGGCAAGCATCAGGGATATCCCGGCCGCACCTTTTACCGCCCCGGGGATCCCGCTCCCGGCCTCTGTGATGCCGATGTGCAGCGGGAAAGGGAATTTCTGTGAAAGGATGGAATTTGCCCGTACCGTTTCCGTTACCGAGCTTGATTTTGCGGAGATGATGATATCTTCAAAAGAGTTGTCGAGTAGGATCCTGAGCTGTTCTTCAACTGCGCATGCGAGGGCGGCGGCCCTGTCTCCGCCTGATTTTTGCATCTGTGCCCTGCTGAGGGAGCCTCCGTTTGCTCCTATCCTGATCACGGCCTTCATATCACGTGCAAGGCGGATGACCTCTTCGGTCCCTTTCTTGTCGCTCATGTTTCCAGGGTTTATACGGATGGAGGCGCAGCCCGATCCGAGGGCGGCAAGGGCAAGCCTGTGGTTGAAGTGGATGTCTGCCATCAGCGGCACAGGCGATCTTTCATTGAGGACCTTCATGTTCGGTGCGAGGGAGAGATCCGGCAGTGATACCCTTATGAGCTCGCATCCTTCAGCTGCAAGCGCCGTGCATTCTTCGGCACAGCCGTATATGTCGGAAAGCGGAGTCTTGATCATGCTCTCGACGCGTACGGGCGAACCGCCGCCTATCGAAAGTCCTTTTATCACGACTGTTTTGCTGCTTCCCATAGGTCTCCTGCCTCTCTATCTTACAAAGAGCCTTATTATGTCTTTTCCGGTGACGAGTATGATGAGGGAGATGAGGATCATGAATCCGCCGTAGTGGATCATGGCCTCCCACTTTTCGGGGACCTTCCTTCCTGTCGCCATCTCTGCCAGTATAAATATGATCCTTCCCCCGTCGAGGGCGGGGAACGGCAGAAGGTTCAGCAGTCCCAGGTGGAGGTTTATCACTCCGAGGAATGCGATAAACGACCATAACCCCTGCTTGAAGGCATCACCGGCCATCACCGCGATCCCTACGGGGCCTACTACATCGGACTGTACTTTCCTTGTGAGGACCATCCAAAGTCCTCTGAGTATATCTGTTCCCATCTTCCATGAATAACCGAGGCTTTTCTGAAGCGCGGTGTGGATGGGAAAGGTCACCCGTCCGGGCTGGACGCCCAGGAGGCGTCCTCCGTGAGCCGGGTCGACGGGGATGTCGATATCCATATCGAAGGTCTCCCCTCCCCTCCCGACGGTGACGCGAAAGCGGTCGCTCTTTGCATCCTTGTCCTGGATCGTCTCCCTTATGTCGGACCATTTACTGAGATCTTTGCCATTTATCGATCTGATGATGTCACCGGGTCTGATGCCTGCGCTGTAGGCCGGTGTTCCCTCCATGACGTTCCCGACCAGCGGCTTTTCAAGATCTATGACACCGTATCCAGTCAGCAGCGCCGCGGTCAGGAGCCATGCCAGGATCAGGTTGACGCCCGCCCCGGAGGCGAGGACGACCAGCCTCTCCCATGGTTTTTTGGATGCGAGCGAGCGCGAATGATCGTATCCCTCCGATATGGGCTCCTCTTTGGAGGAGTCCTCCCCCTCGAGCTTGACGAACCCGCCTACCGGAAAAGCCCTGACCGACCAGAGGGTCTCGCCCTTTTGCCTGCTCCAGAGAGACGGTCCCATGCCAAACGAGAATTCATGTATAAGGACATTCCTCCAGCGGGCCGAGAGGTAATGTCCGCCTTCATGGGAAATTACACATATTGAGATCACTATAAGAAAAGAAACGAGACTTATCAATTTCTATACCTCCAGTTTTTGCACAGCCTCCACGCCGCGGCCTCCCCTTCGCCGACCATGCTTACAGCCTCATCCAGCGATGCGGGAGGTACAGACGAATATCCGGAGAGAGTCTCCTCGATTATTAGCGGGATCGCGGTGAACGGGATCATCCCGTCGATGAACGCCCTGACCGCGGCTTCATCGGCTCCGACGAGCAGGGAGGGATATGCTCCTCCCATCTCTCCTGCCTTGCAGGCTATACCAAAACACGGAAAAAGGGAACCGTCAATTTCCCTAAAGGAAAGATCCCACTTTGCGGGATCTGAGAAGTCAAGACCGGAACCGACCAGATCGACTCTGTCGGGCCAGGCGAGCGCCGCCGCCGCCGGCAGCCGCATATCCGGGGACGAAGCAAGCAGCTTCATGGTCCCGTCGTAAAAGAGGACCACTCCGTGTACCTGTGATCCGGGATGTACGAGCGCGCTGACCTTTTCTGCAGGAAGGTCGAAAAGCTGCATGGCCTCGATGCACTCTATGCCTTTGTTCATAAGAGTAGCGCTGTCGACCGTGATCTTCGGGCCCATTTTCCATACAGGATGCGCGAGGGCCTCTTCGGGCGTTACTTTTTCAAGCATCTCTCGGGTGTAGTTCCTGAAAGGGCCTCCGGATGCGGTAAGCCATATCTTTTGTATCTCGGCCTTGTTCTCTTCCCTGATGCACTGCCATATGGCGCTGTGTTCGCTGTCCACCGGTCTCAGCTGGTCGGTCCGCTTCACGAGCGGCATTACCCACGGACCTGCGACGACGATGCTCTCCTTGTTTGCCAGCGAAACATCCTTGTCCTCCCTGAGGGCGGTCTGAAGGGCCTTTATCGCGGCCACTCCGGACGATGCGAATACTATGTGGTCTATGTCGGGATCCGAAGCGATAAGAGAAAGCGCCTCTGTGCCTGTGAGACAGTTGTATCCTTCGGCTTTGAACGAGGCCGTGCGCGGTTCGGTCAGACAGAGAGTCCTGGCTCTGTGGAGCGAGGCAAGTTCCGTGAGCTTCGCCTCATTGCTTTTTGCAGCCAGAGCGACTACTTCAAACCGCTCCGGGAAGCGTCTGCAGATATCTAAAACTGCCCCGCCTACGCTTCCCGTCGCACCTATGACAGCGACTCTGATCTTTTTTGTACTCAAAGCTTTTAGCCTATCAGCTCAAATATTACGAAGGCCAGGGTCCCGTTTACAAGTATGCTGTCGAACCTGTCCAGAAGTCCGCCGTGTCCCGGGATCAATGAGCCTGTGTCCTTGACCTGCGCTTCCCTCTTCAGAACGGATTCTCCGAGATCGCCGAGCTGTCCCGCGATGCCGCAAAGGAGCCCCATCAGGATGAGCGGGAGCGGCGGAAATGAGAATATGAGGGCCAGGAATCCTCCGCACACCAGACTTGCGGCAGCTCCGCCAAAGAACCCTTCCCAGGTCTTTTTCGGGCTTATCCGCTCGCAGAGCAGGTTCCTCCCGAGACGGCTCCCCACTATGTAGGCCGCCACGTCGCAGCTCCATGTGCAGAAGAAGAGGGTGATCAAAAAGAGCGATCCCAGCTCCCTGGAACGGATGATTATCATGAAGGACCAGGGGAGGATGACATACGCGATGCCGACTATCGTAGCCCCCATATTTTCGAGAGCAAAGCTCTCTCCGCTGACCTGACGGCGCACTATTTCAAGGAAGAGCGCAACGAAGACTATCGCGGAGATCGAGCACAATATTGCGGTAAGGCTCATGTCCGAAGATGCACCGACAAGTATGAAGGCCCCCGAGAGCATTATCAGCCATGGGGAGATGTCGTTTTTTGTGGAAAGAAGCCTGTAGAATTCCCATAGCGAGAGCATGGCGATCACGAATACCACAGTGTTCCAGACATGTCCGCCCATTATTATCCCGCCCAGTATGATAAGTACGATAAAGATGCTGCTGAAAGCCCTCAGTGGCAGATCCGGTATAGATGACAGAAAATTATCATGATTTGCCATATCTTCTTTCCCTCCTGTAGAAGTCTGCTACAGCCATTTCAAGATCTTGTCCGCCGAAGTCAGGCCATAATTTGTCAGTAAAATAATATTCGCTGTAGCTCCCCTGCCAAAGCCAGAAATTGCTCATCCTCAGCTCTCCGCTGGTCCTTATAAGGAGGTCCGGGTCAGGGATGTCCGGCAGGTAAAGATAACTGCGAAAGAGCTCTTCTGTGACGGGCTGCGATACACCGTCTCCGATCATCCTGTTCACGGCGTCCAGTATCTCCTGTCTTCCGCCGTAGTTGAGACACACCACTAGCTGCATCGAATCGTTGTTCCTTGTCTTCTCTTCCGCATCATAAAGTATCTGCCTGATATCCTCGGAAAGGGAGGAGAGGTTTCCCGCGAACCTGACCCTTACGTTTTCCTTTCTGAGTTCCTCAAGCTTAAGTCTCGTGTAGTATTTGAGCAGTCCCATAAGGCCCAGCACTTCGGTCTTTGGCCTGTTCCAGTTCTCGGTCGAAAAGGCGTAAAGCGAGACGCAGGGTATCCCAAGTTTTTTTGCCGCTATGAGGGTCCTCTCGACGGCCTTTACACCCTCCCTGTGCCCTAATATAGTCGGAAGCCCCTTTGCTCTTGCCCAGCGGCGGTTTCCGTCCATTATTATCCCAACGTGCTTAAGTCTGTTCTCTTCCATCTTATTTCTACCCGAATTTGATGTGGCTGATATTTCCTGTCTCCCGGACCATATCCCAGGCTCTTTTGACTTCCCGTATGTCTATCCATGTCAGGTGTTTCGGGCTCCCCTCTTTGGTGGATGCGTTCCTCAGAAGGTAACTTGGGTGGAACATCGGCATTACCGCGATGCCCCGCCAGTTGAACCACATGCCCCTGATCTTGGTTATGCCCTCGTTCGTCTTGAGTATCCATCTCGCGGGTGTGTTTCCGAGCAGTATTATAAGCGCGGGATCTATAAGCATGATCTGTGTCTGCAGATGATGATCGCAGGCTATGGTCTCCTCGGGGGTGGGCACCCTGTTCTCGGGCGGCCTGCACTTCACTATGTTGGTGATGTAGACATCCTTTCTGTCTATCCCTCCCGCAGTGAGTATCTGGGTCAGAAGCTGCCCCGCCCTTCCGACGAAGGGGAGCCCCTGAGCGTCTTCGTCCGCGCCCGGTCCTTCTCCTATGAACATGAGCCTGCTGCGCTCGTTTCCTTCGCCGAAGACCACGTTGGTCCTCGTTGCGGCCAGAGGACAGGCTTTGCATGACAGCGCCGCTTCCCTGGCCTTTTCCCAGAGGACTTTGCGGGCTTTTTCCATCCCTTCGGGCGAGAGGTCAGGGATCCTATTGGGATGTTCCATCAAATCATCACCTCTGTTATTATCACATCTACATTCTTTACGTTGAGTCCGGTAAAATACCTTACGCTCACGGCGGTCCTCTCCTTTACGAGGGTGGCGAGCGAGACGAAGTTCTTTTCGCCGAGGCTTGCAGCTATCTTGATCGTTATCGAAAGGCTCTCTTCGTTCTCCGGGCTTACGCTGACCTCTGTTACTTTCGCGACCTGCGATGTCCTCCCGGCAATGAATGTGACCAGTTCTTCGATAGCCTCGGGCTCTATGTGCACCTCGCCGTAGAAGCTGAAGGGGGGCCTAACTATAGTTTTTTCTCCTTCATGGTTGTCCTTGGACTTCCAGAAGACCCTCAGCTGTCCTACCAGTTTCCCGGCGAAGTTCTTCCTCACAAGGACATGCGAAACGGGTATGACGTGCTTTCCCTTTGTGAATCTCTCTCTGAGCGCCTTGCTTATCTCCTCGGGGGCAGCTATTTCTTCGATCCTTATCACTCTTTGGAACATCGGCAGTTTCAATTTTTTGACTATCCTCATGGCCATGTCGTCAGAGGTAGCGATTATCATCAGGGAGCACGGCGCGGCCTTCGAAAAGAAATCCATGACCTCTTTGCGGTGATCGTCGAACTCGAAGAGGGCCCTTCTTATCGCGCTTATCTGGTTCCTCTCCGATTTTGCGCTCTTTCCGCATACAATGCTTCCCTTGTAGATCACAAGCCCGTCATCGATTATAAAATCTGCATCGACGATGGCTGCCACAGACTGGGCCCTTTGGCTCTTCCCGGTGCCTGCGGCGCCCACGAAAGCATAGGTGGTCACCTGTTTGAGTTTTTCTTCGATAGATTTTTGCTCTTCTTTGCTTACGTCCATAATACCGCCCTCTCAAGGATCATACCGTAAGCTCAATGTCTGCTCCGAGCGATCTCAGTTTGTCGGCGAGCCCTTCATAGCCTCTCCATACGTGGTAGAGGTCGTGTACTGTAGTGACGCCTTCGGCGGCCAGTCCCATCAGGATGAGGGCCGCTCCGGCCCGCAGGTTGGACGCATGGACTTCCGTTCCCGTCAGCTTCGGCACTCCTGTAACTATCGCAGTCGAATCCTGGAGTTCTATCTTTGCACCCATCTTTTTAAATTCGTTGATATGGAGCAGCCTTGAGTCAAAGACGCTCTCGTGTATGACGCTCGTTCCCGAAGCAAGCGAAAGCGCCGCCATCAGCTGCGGCTGCGTATCTGTCGGGAATCCGGGGTAAGGCATAGTCTTCACCGGTATCCCCATAAGCGGTCCTTGGTATGATGCCGTTACCTCGTCAAGCATGATATCTGTCTTTGCTCCCGCCTCTTCAAGCTTGAGCAGTATGGCGTCTATCAGCCCCGAGTCGATCCCCCTGGCCGTTACCGATCCCTTTGTTATTATCCCCGCTATCAGATAGGTCGCGGCCTCTATCCTGTCAGGGATTATCTCAGCTTCCGCGGGGCCTGTCTCCGGTCTGCCGGTGATCCTTATCGTATGGGTCCCGTCGCCCTTGATCGGTATGCCCATAAGCCTGAGTACGTCTGCGAGGTTCACTATCTCGGGCTCCATCGCGGCATTTTCGATATATGTCACACCGTGAGCCAGTGCGGCTGCCATCATGAGGTTCTCTGTAGCGCCGACAGAGGGATAGTCGAGAGTTATCCTCTCTCCCCTGAGCCTGCCTGCCGTGGCATATACCGATCCCTTGTTCAGGTCGATCTCGGCGCCCATCTTCGCAAGTCCCTTCAGATGGAAGTCGATGGGCCTGCTTCCGAGCACGCACCCCCCGGGCAGCGGCAGGATCGCCTTTCCGCATCTCGCGACCAGAGGTCCGAGGACGAGCGATGAGGCCCTCATCTTGCGTACCAGTTCCGCCGGCGCGTCCCAGCTCAGCTCATCGGGGACGTCTATCGTCATAGTGTTGTCTTTGAATTCCACGGTTATTCCGAGATGTCTGAGCAAGTCAGACATAGTATGTATGTCATAAAGGTCGGGCACCTTTTTAAGCGCGAGCCTTTTGCCTTTAAGAAGGATCGAAGCGGCCATGACCGGCAGCGCCGCGTTCTTGGCTCCCTGAACGTCGATCGTTCCGTAAAGAGGGGTCCCTCCCCTGATGATCATCTTATCCTCCAACTAGGGTCACTCCAGTCCAAACCGACAAAAAATTACCTGCCCTGTTTATCAAAATAGTCCTTCAATGCATCCGCGATCTTAACTGCGGCGGTCCCGTCCCCGAAGGGCTGTGATCCGCACTTCTTCTCGATCTCGGCCAGTTTTGTCTCATTTTCAAGCAGTTCAACAGCATTGGAGAATATATTCTCCGTATTGACCCCGACAAGGATCCCGCTCCCGTTCTCGACCGCTTCGGGCCTTTCGGTGACGTCCCTGAGTATCAGCACCGGTTTCTTTATGGCCGAGGCCTCTTCCTGGACTCCTCCGCTGTCGCTGAGTATGAACTTTGAGGCATTCATCGCCCATACGAAGTCGGGATAATCGAGAGGATCGCAGAGTATGACCTTGTCCCTGTTCTCAAGATATTTTCGGATGGTTTCCCTCACAGAGGGGTTCTTGTGCATAGGGACGACCATCCAGAGTTCGGGATGCGCATCCAGGAGCATCGTGAGCGCCGTGCAGATATCCTCGAGCGGCTTTCCCCATGACTCCCTTCTGTGTGCTGTGACAAGAAGGAAGGGGGCGTTTTCCGGAAGCCCGGCAAGATCCCCGCGGGAGGGTCTCGCGGTGCTTTTTACCGTGTAAAAGAGAGCGTCTATGACTGTGTTTCCCGTGACATGTATCATCTCTTCGGGAGTGCCCTCACGAAGAAGGTTTTCCTTTGCAAGTTCCGTGGGGGCAAATGCCCAGGTAGTTATCCTGTCTGCAAGGACCCTGTTCATCTCCTCCGGGAAGGGCAGATGCATATTTCCGCTCCTGAGTCCCGCTTCGACGTGTCCGACAGGGATCTTTCTGTAAAAGGCCGCAAGGGCTGACGCAAAGGTCGTTGTTGTATCTCCGTGGACCAGCACAGCCAAAGGACAGACAGAATCAAAGTACTTCCCCGCGCCTGTCAGGACCGAAGCCGTGATGTGGTCAAGGGACTGCTTCTCTTTCATTATGTGAAGATTGATGTCAGCCGTGAGGCTGAAATGGCCGAGGGCCTGATCCAGCATCGCTGCATGCTGTCCCGTGGCCAATATTTTTACGTCAAAGAATCCCTGATCGCGAAGGGCGATCACCACAGGCGCCATCTTTATCGCCTCGGGCCTTGTCCCTACAACACAGACCACAGTTTTGCCTGTCATCGATACATCCTCCCAAAATCAACTCTATGTCCCGACTGTGCCGGATCCAGCATCACAGACAGCGGTGGGAGCTACAGCGCTCCAAGGAGCCGGATCCCGGCGATCGCGAGCGCAAGATGGCCCGATCCCATGATCACAAGCGTCTGAAGTTTGGTGAATCCCCTGTCGAGAAGCCTGTGATGAGTGTGTCCCCTGTCCGGCAGGAACGGAGATTTTTTAGTCAGGATACGTCTGGTCATTGCGACAAGCGTATCTATGACCGGTACCCCCCCGATCAGGAGAAGGACTGCGGTGATGCCTAAAAATCCTTTCCCGAAAAGGTCCGGGAATATACTCCATGCGAGATGAGATGAGCATATATATCCCAGAAGGGTGCTCCCCCCGTCCCCAAGAAATGTCCTCGGCTGCGGGAAATTCCACAGCAGGACACCAAAGACCAGTCCGGCCACGGGCATCCATACTGACGGGTTCCCTGCAAACAGGGCGGCAACGACGGAAGTTATCAGCGTCATCGTCAGACACAGTCCGTCCATGCCGTCGATAAGGTTATATGCGTTCGTGGTCCCGGTGATCCAGAATATCAGCAGAAGTCTCTGCCAAAGCGGTATCGGAAGCGTATAGGAGACCCACGCAGCGGCGGAAAGATGGAAAAAAAGCCGCAGCAGAGGCGGCAAAGGATGCATGTCATCCATATACCCGACAATGAATACGACTGTCGCGCCCGTTGCTATGTAAGGCACCTCTACGCCGGGATTACCCACGAAAAGCGCCCAGAGCAGATAACCGCTCCACAGGACTATCCCGGCGCCGCGCGGCATGATGCTGCGGTGTTTTTTTCTGCCGCCGGGAACGTCCAGCAACCTGAACTTCTGTGAAAGCCCGATCGAGACCGGTGTCGCGATCAGGCCCCACAAAAACGTCACCAGTGTGAAAAGGTATATGGAGAACACGTTATCCGCCCAGATCTTCCGTCATCTATTTTGTGCCGAATAGCCTGTCTCCCGCGTCACCGAGTCCGGGCACTATATAGCCGTGATCATTGAGGTGGCTGTCCACTGCAGCGGTATAGATATCCACGTCGGGATGCTCCTCGTGGAATCTGGCGATGCCTTCCGGAGCGGAAAGCAGCGAAACGAGTGAGATCCTCTTCCCGCCGTATCCCTTTATGTGAGCGACTGCCGCCGCCGCGGATCCGCCCGTCGCAAGCATGGGATCCACAACATAAATATCCCTTTCAGAAATGTCTTTGGGCAGTTTGCAGTAATAGTCTACAGGCATCAGTGTCTCTGGATCTCTGTAAAGTCCAATATGTCCGACCTTGGCGTTGGGGATCAGCTTAAGGATGCCTTCCACCATGCCGAGTCCGGCCCTGAGTACCGGGACTATTGCGAGTTTTTTGCCTGAGAGGGTGAATGCCCTTGCCTTTGCCACGGGAGTTTCTATCTCGATCTCCTCGAGCGACAGATGTCTGGTTATCTCGTATACCATGAGGCCCGCCACTTCCTGGACAAGCTCCCTGAAATCCTTTGAGGACGTGTTTTTGTCCCTCATCAGTCCGAGCTTGTGCCTCACAAGCGGGTGTTCGATCACTACGGTCCTTCCCCCCGCGGTGTTCGCCGAGCATGCGGCGTTCACTGCCTCGGAAGAATGTTTCCTTTCGAATTCCCTTATTTTCTCAACACGGATCGCATGTCTTCCGCCCTCGAACTCCTCACACAGCCACGTGTCGACGATCTCTTTTGCCAGTCCCGAACCTGTGACCCTGCTTCCGATGACGAGAACGTTCGCATCGTTGTGTCTGCGGCTCAGTGCGGCGGTAAAGTGGTCGTGGCACAGCGCGGCCCTGATGCCTGCTACCTTGTTCGCCGTGATGCTCATCCCGATGCCGGTACCGCAGAAAAGTATCCCGCGGTCGGCCTTGTGGTTTGCGACAGCCTCGGCAGCCCTGAATCCGCAGTCGGGATAGTCCACGCTCAGATCTCCCGAGGAGGTCCCGCAGTCTGTTACCTCATGCCCTGCGCAAAGAAGGTGCTGTTTTATCTCTTCCTTAAGTCCGTATCCCGCATGGTCAGCTCCAAGTGCTATTTTCATTTATGATCCTCCCGCGAATAAGGTTTGGTGTAAATTATGCCGCATCAAAAGGGCATTATTTGATGATCTGTGAGATCATCTCGCTAGCCAGGGTGTATGGATCGGTCTTTCTTGCTGCAAGATCTTCAAGCACACCGGCATCTTTGCGCTTTTTCCACACTTTTTCCGTCAATGCGGAGATCTCGCCCCTCAATATGGCCTCGACCTCCATCTCAAGCTGCAGGAAACGTCTCCTTTTGCCCTCATCCGTAGTCTTGAGGTAGTTCCAGTGGTCATGGAGTATCTTTCTGACCTCATCCACCCCGGTATTGTTCTGGGATGAAACGAGGGTCACCGGGGGCACCCAGTCCCTCTCCTTCAGCATCTTGAGCATGACCTGGACGTCTGCGGCGACTTTGTCCGCTCCTTCCCTGTCTGCCTTGTTCACGACAAAGGTATCGGCGATCTCCATTATACCTGCCTTCATTATCTGTACGTCGTCTCCCATTCCGGGGACGAGGACCAGGACGACCGTGTCTGCGATCTTGATGATATCGACCTCCGACTGCCCCACTCCGACAGTCTCTATAAGGACGACATCGAAGCCGCAGGCGTCGAGTATGAGAGAGGCTTCGTGCGTGGACCTGCTCACTCCGCCGAGATGTCCTCTGGATCCCATGCTCCTTATGAAGACGTTTTCATTGAGCGCGTGTCCCTGCATCCTGAGCCTGTCGCCAAGTATCGCTCCCCCGGTAAATGGGCTTGAGGGGTCGATCGCGATCACGCCGACCCTTAGGCCTTCAGCCTGGAACTGTTCGATAAGCCTGTCTACAAAGGTGCTCTTGCCTGCGCCGGGACTGCCTGTTATCCCTATGATCATAGCCTTTCCCGTGCGAGGATATACCTTTTTCATTATCTCTTTCGCCGACGGGCTGTCAGCCTCGACAAGACTTATCAGGCGGCCTATCGATCTCGGGTCACCGTTGAACGCGTTATTCAGAAGCTTCTCCATAAATCAACTCTCCTAACTGTTTATTAAAACCGTACCGTTTTCTTCATCGTCATGTCCGCCGGGTTGTCCGGATAAATATCTTACTTGAAGAGGATGTTTATACCGGCGAAACAGTAAAATCCCAGACCGATCGACCCCGCAAAGAGAAAACCGAGAAGCACCCTGAGGTAGAGAACGAAAATGGGACTTCCGGGCCATTTGCCGGACTGGATATTGACCACCATCCGGGCGACGATAAGTGATGCCCCAAAAAGAGCAAGCGCCACCAGTGCCTGGAGGTTGACAGGTGGTATGTTTCTGAAAAATTCCATCAAATCAAATACATCCTTTCGGTCAGGGATAATTCTGCAAAAAAATAGAGAGGATTATCTCCTCTCTAGATAATAACTCTTATCGGCCCGAATGTCATTTGTTATTTCATCATATTGCCGAGAGGATCGAACCGCCTGAGTTCTTTTCCTCGTGTATCTGTCTCAGGACAGCGACGCATACTTCGAGCGCCCTCTTGCCGTCCTTTATGCCCACCATAGGCTGCCGTCCCTCTCTGACGCAGGATACGAAGTGTTGGAGCTCCATCTTGAGCGGCTCGGTCTTTGGAAATACGGGATGTTCCATGACCTCCACAAGGTTTCCGCCGCTCTGGCGCACGCAACGCTGGACCGAAATGTCCTGTGTCTCGTAGTTTACGGTGATGTACCTCTCAGCCTCTGTTATCTCCATCTGGCGTATCCTCTTCTCGGAGACCCTGCTGACGAGGATCTGAGCCATTGCCCCGTTTGCGAAGGTGAGCTGAGCGGAGGCGATGTCTTCGTGGTCCGTCCTTATGCACCGGCCTATCGCGGAGATGGATACCAGTTCCGAATTGATCATCGAAAGGATGATGTCTACGTCGTGGATCATCAGGTCCAGCACGACACCTACGTCGCTTATGCGCGGCGAGAACGGTCCCATCCTGTGTGTCTGGATGAAGTAAGGATCGTTTATGAACTCCCTGACATGCTGCACGGCGCTGTTGAATCTTTCGATGTGTCCTACCTGAAGGATAAGGTCGTTTTTCACGGCCAGGTTAAGAAGCTGTTCCGCTTCGTCAACGCTTGAGGTGACAGGTTTTTCTATCAGGACATGGATACCGTTTTCCATCGCGATCTTTGCAACTTCGAAATGGTAGCTGGTGGGGACTACTATGCTCAGTGCGTCGGGACGTGTCTGTTTGATGAAGGCCTCTATCGTGCTGTAAGGTATTACTCCCAGCGGGCCGGCTACTGAATGGGCCCTCTCTTCGTTTATGTCGACCACCCCTACGAGCTGTGCCCCCAGGATCTCTGTATATACTCTGGCGTGATGCATGCCCAGATGGCC
This sequence comes from Synergistaceae bacterium UBA1358, assembly GCA_002306075.1. GTDB lineage: Bacteria > Synergistota > Synergistia > Synergistales > Synergistaceae > Caenicola. Next base: position 20,324 of record DBRW01000035.1, on the reverse strand, counting down.
GACGCCTATCACTCCGACTTTTATGTTGTCCATTCCATGTTCACCTCATGCGGAATTTGATCGGTACTCTAAACTTTAATTATTCTCACAGATCATGCCTCTTTTGTGGTATTGCCTCCAAGAAGAAATATCCTGGATCTCTCGTCGCCGGCACGGAATGAATAATAAAAGTCGTTGTCACAGTATGTGCAGTCTCCGACCGCAAAGATATTATCATAAGGGAGGCCGCATTGCATCAGCTGACTTCTTATTTCTCCGCTTATGTCAAAATGTATCATTCCGTTTTTTTCAAAGTGATTAGCGGGAGAATAGATCTTCAGTGCATTGATCGTCGAGGGATCGTCCTTTTTTCTCGAATAGCACTCTTTGCATATGCAGGGTCCTGTCCATCCGTAGGTCCTCTTCCCCATCGCTTCGCCATACCAGCCCGAAATGGATGAAAGGGCGCTGCGGACGATGTTCTTCGCTGTCCCTGCGAAACCTGAGTGCAGCATCAGCATCCAGGGCACGGGAGAGTCTGAGGCTATGACGACCGGGCAGCAGTCCGCAAACCTGAGGCTGGCTAAAGAATCCGATCCGGGAACGATCATAACGCCGTCTGCTTCCGGTCTCAGAGGAAGAGCGAAAGATGAATCCGCTGGGATGACATGAGTCCCGTGCACCTGATGCGGGGCAACTAATTTAATGTTATTAAAATTAGAGGACAATGAGCGCCATATAAGTTCGGGGTCCCCTCCCGCGCGGTCCATAAGCTCCCCTCTGCAGTACATCCGGGCGAAAAAATGGCGGTCAAGCCCATCCGGGAATACGAGCCGGAGTTCTTTCTGTCCCTCGTTGTCGATGGATTCAAAGCCCTTATATCTCATTCTGATGTTCCTTTACATATCCGCCCAGAAAAAGGCTTCCGCAGCATATAGTGTCAGATCCGGACGCGACGCTCTCTCTGACTGCTTCTGTCGGCGAGCTCCACTCTCCCGCACAGTCGATACCCTTCTCCTCCGCCATTTCAAGCAGTTCGTCTGCGGGCAGGCTGCGTTCCATGCCAGGGACCTCTGTGCAGTAAAGCTTTGCGCCCGTACCTCTTATGATATCAAGGCTCTCCGTTATGTCCTTGTCCCTCATCATCGCAAGTACGATGTTGAAAGGCTTGTCGGCGTAGATCATCCCGGTGTTTTCGGCAAGCCTCCTGAGCGCGTGGGGATTGTGCGCGCCGTCAACTATGACAAGAGGCGGATCCATCTTTATTATCTCGAACCGTCCGGGCCATTTAACGGATACGACCCCGTTATAAAGCGTCTGGTAGGTGATATTTTCAAATATGTTATGGTATGTGGCCTTGAGCGCACTTGCCGCGGCAAGGGCAAGTGCGGTGTTTTCTGTCTGGTGGGTCCCAATAAGCGGCGTGTGATAGTCGGCATGAAAACACTCCGACTCGACATAAAGATCCGTGCCGCGAAAGGATACCTGAACTGTACCGTAGCCGCAAAGCCTTCTCAAGACCTGGGCCGGGGTATTTTTTTTGAATGCCGTATCAAAAAAGATTGTCTCGACCTCTCCGTCTCCGCCGGAGAATATCGCGGGGACGCAGGGCCTCATGACCGCGAATTTCTCCTTCGCGACAGAGGCAAGAGTGCTGCCGAGGTATTCGGAATGGTCTATTCCGATGGGCGTTATCAGAGTGAGTATCACATCAGACAGTATGTTGGTTGCGTCGAGCCTGCCTCCGAGGCCGGCCTCCACCACCGCGATGTCGACTGCCTCGTCTGCGATGATCATAAAGGCTGCGGCCGTAATAAGTTCGAAGTATGTCGGAGGGTCCTCTTTGAGTCTTTTTGAACTGTCCAGTGCGGTTTTGATGACTGAGAGAACATCTTCCCACTTATGCGGGGGTACTTCCTCCCCTCCTATCTGAAGCCTTTCGCCGAAAGATACGAGGTGGGGGCTGGTGTAGAGAGCCGTACGGCAGCCCGACTCCTTCAGTATCGAAGCCAGAGTCGAAGCCGTCGAGCCCTTTCCGTTCGTGCCGACGACGTGTACGGCTTTGAATTTTCTTTCCGGGCCGCCGAGGAGCATCAGCAAATGAGAAAGCCTGGCAAGTCCGGGCCTAATGCCCGGGCTTGCCAGACTCTGAAGTTCTGTCTCTATATCATGGAATTTTAACGCATCGTCCATATCAGTTTTTGAGGCTTGAAAGGTTTTCTTTTATCCTTTCCCTCTTTGTCTCGTTGTCCGCGAGGGTCTCCTTCTCCTTCCGGATGACCTCTTCGGGCGCGCGCTCGATGAACTGCGGATTGGCCAGCTTGGCCTTACCTTTCTCGATGTCCTTTTCGATCTTTGAAAGGTCGTTGTTGAGGCGCTGTATCTCCTTGTCGACGTCGAGCAGGTCGCCTACGGGCAGATATATCTGTACGTCGTCGAGCACTGAGGCGAGGCTCTTCTGAGGCTTATCGGCCGAGCTGTCCATGATCTCGAGCTTTTCTGCCTTTGTGAGGAGTTTTATCAGAGCTTCAGATGACCTTATCAGGGCAAGCTTTTCGTCGTTGTGGACCGACAGTACCGCCCTTGGTATCTGCTGCTGCGGTGCTATCCGCGCCTCGGCCCTGAGGTTCCTGACCGATCGGATGACTTCACGGACAAGATCCATATCCCTTATCACGGCCTCATCGATCTTTTCGAGCCTTGGAGCGGGCCATTCGGTGCGCTCGATGATCTCTTTGCCGAACGGGAATGCATGCCACAGTTCTTCTGTCACGAACGGAATGAACGGATGCAGCAGCTTGAGGACGTCCTCGAATACCGCGAGAAGCACTGCCTGAGTGGTCTTTCTTCTGGCCTCTCCCTCTTCGCCTCTGAGCGCGGGTTTCGAAAGTTCAAGGTACCAGTCGCACAGTTCTCCCCATACGAAATCATACATGAGCCTGGCCGCTTCTCCGAAGAAATAGCCGTCAAGGAGACGTTTCATCTCCGCGGAGACCTGTGAGATCCTGTTCAATATCCACTTGTCGTGCAGGCTGAGCTCATTTTCGTCCCACTCCATCCCGTCCGTGGCATCCTCAAGGTTCATCAGCGCGAAACGGCTTGCGTTCCACAGCTTGTTCATGAAGAGCCTGTAGGTGGCTATCCTCTCGGTCGAGAGGAAAATATCGCGTCCCTGTACCGTAAGTGCGGCAAGGGTGAACCTGAGCGCATCGGCTCCGTACTCGTCGATTATTGTCAGGGGATCTATTACATTGCCCTTTGACTTGCTCATCTTCTGTCCCTTTTCGTCTCTGACGAGGGCGTGGATGTAGACATCGTGGAACGGGACTTCACCCTTCATGCCGTGAAGGCCGAACATTATCATCCTTGCAACCCAGAAGAAGATGATGTCAAACCCGGTCACGAGGACTGATGTGGGATAGAATTTTTTGAGAAGCTCCGTCTCTTCCGGCCAGCCCATCGTCGAGAAGGGCCAAAGCGCGCTTGAGAACCATGTGTCAAGGACGTCCTCTTCCTGCCTCAGTTCGGTGTTTCCGCACTTTGGGCATGCTGAGGGCGTTTCGGTATCGACTATTACCTCGCCGCACTTGTCGCAGTACCAGGCGGGTATCCTGTGTCCCCACCAAAGCTGTCTGGAGATGCACCAGTCCCTGATATTCTCCATCCACTGATAGTAGACACCGGTCCACTGATCCGGAACGAAGCGTATCTTGCCTGCTTTGACAGATTCCACGCCCGCGTCTGCGAGGGGTTTGGTCCTCACGAACCACTGTTCGGAGAGGTACGGTTCTATGACTGTATGGCAGCGGTGGCATTCACCCACGGAGTGCCTTATGTCCTCGGTCTTTATGAGGGAGCCGTCCGCTTCGAGGTCGGCGACGATGGCTTTTCTTGCCTCAAAGCGGTCCATTCCCGCATATTTGCCGGACGCCTCTCCGCACATGATGCCGTTGTCGTCGATCACCTGTATCTGTTCGAGCCCGTGCCTCTGTCCGACCAGGAAGTCGTTGGGGTCGTGGGCCGGCGTTATCTTGACGCATCCCGAACCGAACTCGGGGTCTACCATGTTGTCCTCGATGACCGGTATCACCCTGCCGACTATAGGCACTATGACCTTTTTGCCTATAAGGTGGCGGTTCTTCTCGTCTCTCGGATGGATCGCTATGGCTGTATCTCCCAGGATGGTCTCCGGGCGGGTCGTCATTACCCTCAGGTCGCCGCTGCCGTCGGCAAATTTATAAGCTACTTCATAGAATTTGCCTTCCGTCTCCTGGTGCTCTACCTCGAGGTCTGAAAGGGCCGTGTGGCATCTCGGACACCAGTTGATGAGGTATTTGCCCCTGTAGATCAGCCCTTTATTATAAAGATCGACAAAGATCTTCCTGACAGCGACAGAGAGCCCCTCGTCCATCGTGAAGCGTTCCCTGTCCCAGTCGCATGAAGCCCCAAGTTTTTTGAGCTGACGGATTATCGTGCTCCCGTACTCGTTTTTCCACTCCCACACCCTGGATACGAACTTCTCACGGCCCAGGTCGTGGCGTGATATGCCCTCTTTGGCGAGAGAACGCTCGACCACGTTCTGCGTCGCTATTCCGGCATGGTCTGTGCCGGGAAGCCAGAGGACCTCGAAGCCCTGCATCCTCTTAGACCTGCAGAGTATATCCTGCAGAGTGTTGTCCAGTGCGTGGCCGACATGCAGAGAACCCGTTACGTTAGGCGGCGGGATGACTATTGAATACTTCGGCTTCGGAGATGCCGGATCGGCCTTGAACAGCCCTTCTTCCACCCATTTCATGTACCATTTGTCTTCGATCGGTCCTGGTTCGTATCCCTTGCCCAACACTGTCTTTTCGGATTCCATCCGCTTTTCCTCCTCGATGGATACGCCTGGTGGCAGTATCCGGATCTATTTGCCCATCCCGTCAGACCGGCCGTTCCGGTTCCACGGGTATACAGGTCATTTGCCCTTTTTTGCTTCCTGGATGTCCAGTTTTGTGATCTCTTTCAGGATATTTTTGATGCCCTCCCTCAGGACTGCCATCTCCTTGTCGTTAGTGCCCGAAGTCATGAACGGAGGCAGTATCGAATCAAGTCCGGCTCTCATGTACTGCTGGTAGAGGCCCTTCCGCCTCCCGGGTGATATTTTATCCGCTTTGGTGAAAACCACAAGTCTTGGCATGTCCATCTGATCGAGCCATGCTGTAAGTTCGTTGTCGTTCGCAAGCGGACCGTGCCTGAAATCCATCAGATGGATGACGAATCTGATCGGCCTGTCTGAATCAAAATAGTCGTCGATCAGCCTCCACCATGTCCTGCGTTCGTCCATCCCCCTGGCAGCATAGCCGTAGCCGGGGATGTCCACCAGCGTGAATTCTTCGCTGCCGGCCGAGACATCGTAAAAGTTTATGCTTCTTGTTTTTCCAGGTTTGGAGCTGACCTTGGCTATATTTCTTTCAAGAAGGGCGTTAATGAGCGTCGACTTGCCGACGTTGGACCGTCCCACAAAGACGATCTCATCCTTTCTTGGCTCCGGTATCTGCTGTTTTGTGAACGCGGTGCAGTAAAGCTCTGATTTCCATGTCGCCATCTTCTTATCCCCTATTTCAATGCCAGCTGGAAGACGGTCGACATCTTTGACACATAGTGTATCTTCATGCCGGACTTTATCCAGTCGCTGAGTTCCTCTACGTCCGGTCTGTTGTCTTCGGGCAGTATCAGTTTTTTTATACCGTGTCTTTTTGCAGCAAGTATCTTTTCTCTTATCCCGCCGATGGGCAGCACATTGCCGTGGAGGGTCATCTCTCCGGTCATCGCATAGGAGGCGTCCACTTTTCTGCCCGTCAGTGCAGAACAGAGCGAAAGGGCGAGAGTTATCCCCGCTGACGGTCCGTCTTTGGGCACGGCGCCCTCCGGAACGTGGATGTGTATGTCCTTCTTCTTCCAGTCGATGTTTTCTATGCCGAAGGCCTCCGCGTTGGACCTGAGATAGGCAAGCGCTGTCTGCGCTGATTCCTGCATGATGTCCCCCAGGTTTCCCGTGTAGGTGACGTTTCCGCTGCCCTCCATCACCGCGGACTCGATAAGGATGACAGATCCGCCTGTCTCGGTCCACGCAAGGCCGATGGCCGTTCCGAGGGGATCTTCCTTCGGGATGCGGGTGGTGTGGAGCTTCGGTGCCCCAAGCATCTTCTTCATGACGTCCTTTGTGATCCTTATGGGCGTTTCGGGCTTATCCGCGGGAGAAGAGGTCGCCATTTCGGCCGCCACTTTCCTGGCGAGCTTGGAAAGCTGCCTGTCGAGGTTCCTTACCCCTGCCTCCATAGTGTATAAGGTTATGATGTTCCTTATCGTAGCCTCTGGCACGATCATATCTTTCGCTTCAAGTCCGTGTTCCCTGAGTATCCTGGGCAGGAGGTGTTTTTTTGCGATCTTGACCTTCTCCTCGGCAACATAGCCCGGGATCGGTATTATCTCCATCCTGTCGAGAAGCGGCCTCGGAATGGTCCCTGTGCTGTTTGCTGTCGTTATGAACATGACCTTACTCAGGTCAAAGGATATCTCGAGGAAATTGTCTGTGAAACTGCAGTTCTGCTCGGGATCGAGCACCTCAAGCAGAGCTGCCGCAGGATCTCCCCTGAAGTCGGTCCCGATCTTGTCTATCTCGTCCATAAGCAGTACCGGGTTGTTGGTCCCGGCTGCCTTGATCTTCTGTATTATCCTTCCCGGCAGCGCTCCGACATAGGTCCTTCTGTGGCCCCGTATCTCTGCTTCGTCGCGGAGCCCTCCCAGGGACATGTTAACAAATTTCCTGCCCATCGTCCTTGCGATCGACTTGCCAAGAGAGGTCTTCCCCACTCCGGGAGGTCCGACGAAGCAGAGCACCTGCGCCCTCATGTTGTCCGCGGCAAGCTTTCTCACGGCAAGGAACTCAAGTATGCGTTCCTTTACCTCTTCGAGGCCGTAATGGTCCTCTTCAAGTATCTTTCTGGCGTCCTTCAGGTTTAGGTGGTCCTCCGAGAAGACGTTCCACGGAAGGTCCAGCAGCCACTCGATGTAGGTCCTGGCGACCGTCGCTTCGGGAGATATCGGCGCCATGCGCGCATAGCGCTCAAGCTCACGCATGACCCTCTCCCTCGCCTCTTCGGGGAGATCTGTATCCTCCGCCCTCGAACGAAGTTCTTCAGCTTCTGAGAGGGGGCCGTCCTCACCCAGTTCCTGCTGTATTATCTTCAGCTGTTCCCTGAGGTAGTACTGTTTCTGCCCCTTGTCCATCTCGTTCCTGACCTTGTCCTGGATCTCATGCTCCATCTTAAGGAATTCGTTCTCCCTCATCAGGATGCCGAGAAGCCTGCGAAGCCTCTCGATAAGATCAGGGGTCTCGAGAAGCTTCTGTTTGTCCTGATGCTTCAGAAGGCTGTGAGATGCGACTATATCGGCGAAAAGGTCGGTATCCTCAATGTTTTCCACAGAATGAGAGACCTCATCGGGAAGTTTGAGGTTGAGCTTTACATATTGTTCGAACTCTGACAGTACAGCCCTGCGAAGGGCCTCTGTCTGGTTAGTATAGGCCGTGTTGGTCGAGGGGATCTTTTCGATCTCCGCCTCAAGGAAACTGTCGCCCGTTATGAAGTGTACAGCCCTGCACCTCCATCCGCCTTCAAGCACCGCTTTGATCGTTCCGTCGGGCATGCGTACGGTCTGGAGGATCTTGCACAGGGTCCCTATCGTGTTCAGGTCATCGGGATCTGGATTCTCGATCAGTGAATTCTTCTGGGCCGTGATAAATACAAGATGTCCCCTCGTGTTGGCCTCTTCGATCGCACGGGCCGACCTGGGCCTCCCCACGAAGAGGGGGGCGATCACACCCGGGAAGACTACCATATCTCTTACGGGGACAACGGGATGGATCTGCATGGATCAGACAGCCTCTTTCTCGTCGCCGGAAGAACGTATCGGTTTTTCCAGTCCGTTCACGACGTCTTTTGTAACGATCAGCTTTTTTACGCCCGAAGACTTATCGGGAAGCTCATACTGCATGTCGAGCATAAGGGCTTCAAGGATCGTCCGAAGCCCCCTGGCGCCCGTATTGAGCCTGGCTCCCTTCTCCGCGATGGTGCGGACTGCGTCGTCGGTGAAGACAAGCTCGATCCCCTCCAGGGAGAAGAGCTTCCTGTACTGCTTGAGAGGCGCGTTCTTCGGCTCAAGGAGTATCTTTATCAGTGCCTCTTCGGTAAGGGCCTCGAGAGCCACCAGTACTGGCAGCCTTCCAATGAATTCGGGTATGAAGCCGTACGCGCGCAGGTCGTCGGGCCGGAGCTGCTTCAGGAGTTCATAGGAAGAGTCCTTGTCCAGGTTCTTGGTCAGGTCTCCGCCGAAACCAAGGGATTTCTGCGTCGTCCTCTTGGCAATGATCTTTTCGAGCCCGTCGAATGCCCCTCCGCAGATGAATAGGATGTTGCTCGTGTCCATGGGTATCGTCTCCTGATTTGGATGCTTACGGCCTCCCTTGGGCGGGATATTCGCCACAGTGCCCTCGATGATCTTGAGCAGGGCCTGCTGTACACCTTCTCCGGAGACGTCCCTGGTTATCGAGACCGATTCCGACTTTCTTGATATCTTGTCTATCTCGTCGATGTAAATAATGCCCCTTTGCGCTGCGGCAATGTCAAAGTCCGCAGCCTGCAGAAGCCGGAGCAGTATGTTCTCTACGTCCTCGCCGACGTAACCGGCCTCAGTAAGGGTCGTGGCATCGGTCATGGCGAAGGGCACGTTGAGCATCTTGGCAAGAGTCTGAGCAAGAAGCGTCTTGCCGCAGCCCGTGGGACCGACCAGAAGTACGTTGCTTTTGGGCAGTTCTACATCGTCATTGTCCACAGTTACGTTGGTTATTCTCTGATAATGGTTGTACACTGCTACTGAGAGGACTTTTTTGGCATGATCCTGCCCAATTACATATTGGTCAAGAAATTCCTTTATCTCCCTGGGCTTCGGCAGCTTTTCGAAAACAGGGACTGAAGTATAGTCCGGTCTTGCCTTTCCCGCGGCGCTGTCCATAAAAGAGGGCGCCGACTTTTCGTCCCTGAGTATCACGTTGCACAACTGGACGCAGTCGGAACATATAAATGTATTCGCGGGGCCGGCTATAAGCTTGGAGACCTCGTCCTGGCTCTTGCCGCAGAAGGAGCAACGAGGCTTCCTGCGGGTATTGTTTTCTTTGTTGTTTTTTTCGTACATATCATGCACCTCAGTCATATCAGCGGCATAAAGATCTCAGTGGCATATCCGCATATCAGAATCAGGGGACCCCTGTCGGAATCCCCCTGAAAACAGTTCGCCTTATTCAGCGTTTTTCTATTATCTTGTCGACTATCCCGTATTTTAACGCTTCTTCCGCCGACATGAAATAATCTCTGTCCGTATCCTTTTCGATCACATCAAGGGGTTGTTTTGTGTGTTTTGAAAGGATACCGTTAAGCCTTTCTCTCGTATACAGAATTTCCTTCGCGTGTATCTGGATCTCCGTTGCCTGCCCCTGAGCTCCGCCCGAAGGCTGATGGATCATTATCCTGGAGTTCGGGAGGGCTATCCTCTTGCCGTCGGCTCCGGCCGCAAGGAGCAATGCGCCCATGCTGGCCGCGAGGCCCACGCAGATCGTGGAGACGGCGGGCTTTATGTACTGCATGGTGTCGTATATGGCCATACCCGCAGTGACAGATCCCCCCGGGCTGTTGATGTAAAGGTATACATCCTTCTCTGGGTCTTCGCTCTCAAGGAAGAGAAGCTGCGCAACTATCAGGTTTGCCACATCATCGGTGACGACGCTGCCCAGAAAAACTATCCTGTCCTTCAGAAGCCTGCTGTAAATATCGTAAGCACGCTCTCCCCTGCCTGTCTGTTCTACTACCATGGGTATCAGTTGTGACAATCTATTCGCTCCCTTTCTGATGATCTGCGATTGGGAAAAATATTGCTTATCCTGTGTTACTCTGCGGCTGCTGTATCTGCGGTATCGTTCTCCTCTTTCTCTTTGACCTTTACCTTTGTGATGAGGAAATCGACTGCTTTGCGGTTGCGTATCTTCTCCGCAAGCTCAAAGAGCCTCTCCCTGTCACTGAATATGTAATCATGCAGTTTCTTGGGGTCTACCCTCGAGCTGATCGCCATGCGGCTGATCTCGGCTTCAAGCTCGGCAGGTGTCCACTCTATACTGTTGGCGTCGGCAACTGCCTCAAGAACGAGGGCTCTTTTTACAACGACTCTTGCAGCCATATCGAGTTCATTCTCATAGCTCTCCTTGTCCATGCCGCTCTTCTCGAAGAACTCATCCATATCCATTCCGGAGTCCTTCTTGATCTTCCTTGCCTGATCGGCCTTCATGGCCTCTTTCTGCCTAGTGACAAGAGTCTCGGGAAGTTCGACCTCCGAGAGATCGCAAAGTCTCTCAACAGCCGAATCCTTCAGACTGTCGAGGCTGTGCTGCTCCGCTGCGGCCTTGAGCTGCGACATTACTTCTTCCTTGAATTCATCGACGGTCTTGTGTTTCGACTGTGTCATCTCGACTACGGTCTCGTCCGTAAGTTCTGGAGTCACCTTTTTCAATATCCCGAGGACCTCTATTTCGTATTTCATTTTCTTCCCGGCGAGTTCTGTGTTCTCCTGGTCGTTCTCCACAGAGAACTCTACTGTTGCCTTGTCTCCGGGCTTCTTGCCGATCAGCGCCTCGATGACTTCGGGCCTCATGTTCTCCTGTCCGAGGTGCAGTTCGGTCTTCTGGCCGTTTTCAACAGGGGTCTCCGTGCCGTCGGGGTCAACCGTGAAAGAATCGTACTTCACCGAAACATAGTCGTCCTTCGTGAGCTCCCTCTCCTCATAGGTGGGGACGAGCTCGCTGCGGGATTCAAGCAGACGGGCGATGTTCTCGTCTCTCATCTCTTCCGTGGCTTTGTAGAGGGTCTTCTCGGCCTCTATCGTCTCGAGGTCGGGCAGTGTCACCTCGGGGGTCACCTCAAAGGTCACCTGGAGCGTGAACGGCTCGTTCTCTATAAGTTCGCCCGGTTCGAGCTTGGGCTCTGCGATCAGGCTCAGCTCATACTCTTCGATCATCTTGTCGATGGCTTCGGGGACCATCTTTTCCAAAGCTTCGGCGCAGATGCCCTTCATGCCGAAATAGAGTTCGATAGTCTTGCGCGGGACATGACCTTTGCGGAAACCCTTTATGTTTGCCTTCTTCGAAAGATCCTTTATCGTGCTATCTATTGCCTTATTGACCTGTTCTGCCTCGAACTCGGCCTTTATAACGATGATGTTCTTTTCCTGTGAAACTACCTCTGTCTTCAATTTATTCTTCCCCTTTCGGTTTGCCTTTTGCTGACAATAACCTTGGTATTTTATCACAGAGCAAGAGATGGCACAATAAGGAACGGTCTCTGCCCCCCATAGCATAACACCTTCACTATTGACAGTGAAGGTGTTATGAAGATCTGTCAATAATTTACAGAAGGTGCGTCATATTTTTTTATTTGTGTACTGTCAGTCTCTGCTCAAGAGGCATTACCTCTTTTTCTCCCGGTACGTCGGTCGGCTTGCCGAAGGGCATCTGTGCGACAAGTTTCCACTTGACGGGGATATCCCACTCTTTCCTTACGGCTTCGTCGATGACCGGATTGTAATGCTGGAGCGAAGCGCCGAGCCCCTCTGCGGAGAGCGCCGTCCATATCACGAACTGGTGCATGCCCGAGGAATGGGCGGACCATACGGGGAAGTTGTCCTTGTAAAGCGGGAACCTCTCCTGAAGTCCTTCTACTACGCTCATGTCTTCAAAAAACAGTATCGTGCCGTAGCCGCTTTTGAACGAACCGTCTATCTTTTCTTCGGTCTTTTTAAAGGCTTCCTCAGGTACGATCTTCCTAAGTTGATCCTTGACTATCTCCCAGAATCTGTCGCTTTGGCCGTCAAAGAGGACCACGAGCCTTGCCGATTGTGAGTTGAATGCCGACGGTGTGTGTGTCAAAGCTTCTTTGACGATCCCGAGTATCTTTTCTTCGCTGACGATCTTTTCTTTGGAAAGGCCATAATGGGTCCTTCTGTTTTTTACTGCATCAAAAAACTTATTTTCCATACCGATCCCTCCATTTTGGATTGTTCTGTCTGACAAAGACCCGCTCAAAAAGACTGGCAGAAATTTAAGTCCTTGACCCGATTAATATATCATTATTAAAAAATTATACCACTTGTAATTTTGCCTATTATTGTTGACATTAGAGGATACATATAGCGTCCATCAGCTTCCGTGGTCGTGATACACTGCGTCAAAAAAAAGATCCCCCGCACCTGCGGAGGATCTCGGATCTTCTGGAGCGGACAACGGGATTCGAACCCGCGACCCTCAGCTTGGGAAGCTGATGCTCTACCAACTGAGCTATGTCCGCGTTATTTGACCAACGAGGGATATTATAGCCTGCATATTTTTATTTGGCAACATGAAGAAAAGACCGGACTTATTCGGAAAACTTTTCCTTGTTGACCCATGGTTTCTGCAGTTCCCTTTTCTCAAGGTCATCGGGAGCCCTTGATGACCACCCGCCTCCTAGTGCCGTATAGAGGTCGACGATCGAGTTCAGGCTGTCCGATCTTGTCCCTTCAAGCTGCAGCCGGACAGATAGCAGCTCTCTCTCTGCATCGAGCAGGTCCAGCTGGCTCGTTAAACCGTCTCTGTAGCGGACATTTGCAAGCTCGTATGCCCTGCCCTGCAGCTTTTGCTGTTCTTCAAGGATGTCAAGTATCTGCTGAGTCTTTGCATGCGTGTTTATGGAGTTCATAGTCTCTTCAAAGGCTGTCTGAACGGTCTTGTAGTATGCCGACCAGGCCTGCTGCGCTGCGGCTTCTGCCTGAGCAGTCCTTGCCGTGAGCTTCCCCGCGTTGAAGATCGGGACGAATACCTGTGCTGCGAGCGACCAGCCTGTTGCCCCCGTTAATAGGTCCGAGGGATCGCTTACAGGCCTGCCCGGGTTGCCGATCAGTCCGTCAAAGGAAAGGGTCGGATACTGCCCTGCCCTTGCCGATCCGAGATTTGCAAGCGCTATCTTGTAGTTCTGTTCCGCAGTCTTCACATCGGGCCTGTTGCGCAGCATCTCCGCGGGTATGCCCAGGGGAACGTGAGGAGGTGCGGGCAGCTCGTTAAGGTCGACTCCCCTCGGTATATCCCTCGTGACAAAGTCTTTCGGTTCCCTGCCCATCAGGACAAGAAGGCTGTTTTCATATTTCCCGAGGGCTATTTCAAGGTTATTGACCTGTACCGCCGAAGATGCGGCGAGAGATTCGCTCCTTCTGAGCTCAAGCTCGCTTATCTTGCCGTTTTCGTAGAGGATCTTGTTCAGTGTGACTGTCTTTTTCTGAGTTTCAAGGGTCTCCCTTGCCACTAATAGCTGTCTGTCTGTCGCTCTGAGAGAGAAATAAGTCTTCGCGACCTGAGAAGCGAGGGCGAGCCTTACACTGTTTTTTGACGATTCGGCGGCAAGGATGCTCTCCTTAGCGGCCCTTGTGGCCTTCTGGAGTCTCCCCCACAGGTCAGCCTCGTAATTGGCGGCACCCAGGCCGTACAGCATGTTCTGTTCGTTCAGATCATCCGTCGTGCCCACCTTCGTATATGTTCGGGTGGCATCGATCTCTGCACCTATGTTTGGTCTCTGGTTTCCCCTGGCCTCCCTGAAAGCAGCCCTGGCCTGCCGGACCCTTGCGAGTGCGGCCTCGAGATCTCTGTTCCTGGCAAATGCTTCGTTGATGCATTTATTCAGGACAGGCTCGTTGAACGAAGTCCACCAAGCAATATCCGGTGTAACGGAGGACGTGCTCCCCGTGGTTCTGACATCATCTGAGAGCGTCACCTCGTATGCGGGAGGGATATCATAAGGATCCGGTGCCTTGACCTCGGGACCAAGGTTGATATGGAAGAACGAGCCTACAAACAGCGCAGCGAGAAGCGCACTTGCAGTCATTTAGATCACTCCCCCTTCGGTCTTTGGCGATATATCCGCACCGTCTTCTTCAGAGACGGCCTTGTCGGGCTTATCCGGAGGCCCATCTTTCCTGGAAGTGAGCATCATGATCATGGAGAAAAAGCTCGGTATAAAGAAGGTCGCTATGCATGTCGCAGCAAGCATTCCGCCCACGATGCCCGTGCCTATCGAATGCCTGCTCGCGGCACCTGCGCCTGTGCTCAGTGCCAGCGGCATACAGCCGAGAATGAACGCGAGAGAGGTCATGACTATGGGACGGAACCTGAGCCGGGCAGCCGCCGCCGCGGCTTCTATTATTCCCATGCCCGCCTCGTGCTGCATAACCGCGAATTCAACTATCAGGATGGCGTTCTTGGCTGCGAGGCCTATCAGAGTTACGAGCGCCACCTGGAAGTACAGGTCATTGGAAAGCCCCCTCAGCATTATGGAGAGGAACGCCCCGAAAAGGGCAAAGGGAACTGTGAGAACGACGGCGAAAGGAAGGCTCCATCTTTCGTATTGTGCCGCAAGTATGAGGAAGACCATGATTATCCCAAGAGCAAAGGCTATCGCGGTTGCCGCGCCTGTCTGTTTCTCCTGGTAGGCGGATCCTGTCCATGCGAGGTTATATCCTTCGGGAAGCGACTCCTCTGCGACCTCCTCCATTGCCTTTATAGCCTGCCCGGATGTATAGCCGGCCGCGGGAGTTCCGGTGATTTTAGCTGCAGGGAAGACATTGAATCTCTGCATGGTATCCGGACCGTTGATAAGGTGTATGTCTACCAGCGAGAGCAGCGGGATCATAGCTCCCGTATTTGAGCGGACATAAGTGTATCTGAGATCCTCGGGCCTGTCCCTGTAGAAGGCTTCCGCGCTGATGAGCACCTGGAACGTACGTCCGCTCCTGTCGAAGTCGTTTACGTAGTAATTCCTGAAAACGCTTCCCATAGTGGCAAATAGATTGTTCAGATCCACTCCCAGAGCTTTTGCGCGGATCCTGTCGACATTTGCGTAATACTGTGGCACCTTTGTGGAAAATGTAGTTGTGACGCCGGATATTTCTTTTCTCGCGTCAGCCGCCGCGATGAATTTTGCAAGCACCCTCTCCATCTCTTCGGGAGAGTCCGACTGCCTGTTCTGGATATAGCCTTCGATCCCGCCGGTGGTGCTCATTCCGATTATTGCCGGAGGATTGAACGCCAGGACCTGTCCTTCCGGTATCGACCACGCTTTGCCCATAAGCTCCCTTGCCGTCGAGAACGAGTCTTTTCCGGGAGCTTTCCTTTCTTCCCAGTCCTTCAATGTCAGGAAGGCCGCGCCGTAGTTGGACTGGTTCGAAGAGCTGAGAAGGCTGTAACCGCTGAATACCAGAGCAGTCTGGACCTGATCCATGCCCTGGGCTATCTTCATCACTTTGTCGGTAAGTTTTTGGGTCATATTCAGGGATGCACCGTCAGGAAGGGACATGGAGGACATTATGATCCCCTGGTCCTCGTCGGGCACCAGAGATGAAGGTACGATCATAAACATCTTTGCGGTCACTCCGACAAAAAGGACGAATATGAGGATAACGATAATGGTCCTTTTGAGGAAAAATTTCACTCCGGCGGAGTAAGCTCCTGTTATAGAGTCAAAAAATGAGTTGAACCATCTGAACAGGAAGAAACCCTTTCCGCTGACCTTGGGTTTCAGGATCTTGGCGCACATTGCCGGGGTGAGGGTGAGGGCGACAAAACCGGAAATGACGACCGATGTCGCAATGGTGATCGCGAACTGCTTGTAAAGTTCGCCTGTAAGTCCGCCGAGAAAGGCAATCGGGATGAAGACGGAAGAGAGGACAAGGACTATCGCTATGACAGGCCCAGTGACCTCTTCCATAGCCTTGAGCGCCGCATCTTTGGGCGAAAGCCCCTCCTCCATGTGTCGGTCTACGTTTTCAAGGACAACTATTGCGTCATCGACCACTATCCCTATGGCAAGCACCAGGCCGAACAGAGTAAGGGTATTGATGGAGAATCCGAAAAACTTGAGTCCGGCAAAGGTCCCGATTATCGATACAGGCACAGCGAGACACGGGATGATCGTCGCCCTCCAGTTCTGGAGGAATATGAATACGACGAGGAAGACGAGCAGGACTGCTTCAATAAGCGTTTCCACGACCTCATTTATGGAGACTCTTACGAAGGTCGTAGTGTCATAAGGTATGTCGTACTTTATACCGTCGGGGAAATGTTTGCTGTTCTCTTCAAATGCTTTTTTTACCAGATCTGCCACCTTGATGGCATTGGCGCCTGGAGCGAGCGTGATACCTATCGGGACCGCCGGGATGCCGTTCTGTTTTCCTACGAAGCTGTATGTCTTGGCACCGAGTTCCACCCTCGCCAAATCCCTCAGATAGATGCTCGTTCCGTCCGGGTTCGTCTTTACGATCACCTCTTCAAACTCTTCAGGTGTCGTGAGGCGTCCTTTTGTGGTTATTATGTACGTTTTTTCGATGTCTTCATCCGTCGGCTGGTCTCCGAACCTTCCCAGCGCATACTGGCTGTTCTGGTCGCTGACAGCCGCGGCTATGTCGGCGGGAGTCAGACCCAGCTGTGCGAGTTTGTCGGGCTTGATCCAAATCCTCATGGCGTAATCCTGAGCGGTGTAAATAATAGCATCGCTGACCCCGGGGATCCTTTTGAGGTCGTCCAGGATGTTCAGGAGCGCGTAGTTGCTCATATATATGGTGTCGTAACGTCCGTCGGGAGAGAGCAGGGACGCTATCAGGAGAAGGTTGGGAGAAGATTTCTGGACAGTTATCCCGTATTTCCTGACCTCCTCCGGTATGGAAGAAGTCGCCATCTGGACCCTGTTGTTTACGTTGATGGTGGCGATATCGGGATCTGTACCGAGTTCGAACGTTACCGTCAGGGTCATGTTCCCCTGTCCGTTGCTGACCGATTCCATGTAGATCATATTGTCGACGCCGTTGATCTGGCTTTCCAGCGGGGCTGCGACTACCTGCGCGATAACTTCGGGAGTCGCTCCCGGGTAGTTAGCCGACACAGTGACCTGAGGCGGGATGAGGTCCGGGAACTGCGCCACGGGCAGTGTGATTATGGATACAAGGCCGAGCAGTATTATTACTATCGAACAGACCGTGGCCAATATAGGTCTTCTGATGAATATCGCGGAGAACATCTGCTAAAGCCTCATTCAGCTGGTTTTTCGCCGTCGGTCTTAACGGCCGCGGCGCTTTCCTGCGGCTGTTTCTCGGCTATCTTTACAGCCTTGCCGGGCAGCACCTTTGCAACCCCGTCAACTATGATCCTCTCCCCTTCCGCGAGACCTTCCTGTATAAGGCAGGTGTTTTTGATCGTCTTGATTATCTTTATGTTCCTGACGGACGGTATGTTTGACTCGTCAAGAACGTACACTATCGGTCCCGAAGAGGTCTGGATCACAGATCTGAGCGGTACGTTGATCACATTGTGGATATAATTACCGTCGATATATACCCGGACGAACTGTCCCGGGTAGAGCTTGTTCCCCGGGTTTTCAAAAATTGCCCTGGACTTTATGTCTGCAGTCGCCGGGTCGACAGTCTGATCCTGGAAGTCGATCTTTCCCGTTTTGTCATATACCGTTCCGTCGCCCAGCGCGACCTTTACGGTTATGCCCTCCTTGGCTGTCTTCATATATCCGGCAGACCTCAGTATCTCCAGCATCCTGTGTTCATCTGCGGGTACTGCAAAATCGACATATATCGGGTCCGCCTGGATGATGGTGGTGAGAAGACTGCCCTGTGCATCCAGTGTTACAAGGTTGCCGACAGAGCGCACTTCTTTGCTGCTCAGTCCTGAAATGGGCGCCCTTACCACAGTCCAGTCAAGATCTATCTGGGCCTGTCTTACAGCGGCTTTGGCAGAATCGACCTCTGCGATCGAAGCTTTATAGGAAGCCTGTGCGTTGTCAAATTCATTTTTACTGACAGCATTTTTTGAATAGAGAGAGGATATCCTGTCGAATTCTATCTTTGCAATATCCATCCTCACCTTAGCCTGCCGGAGGTTGGCCCTGTTTCTGCTGAGGGCCGCACTGTACGGTGCCGGATCTATCCTGAAGAGGACCTGTCCCGCCTTTACGGGCTGCCCCTCTTTGTACTCCTTGCTCTTGAGCACTCCGCTTACCTGAGCCCTGACTTCGGCCTCCTTGTAGCCTTTTGTCTGCCCGGTATATTCAAGTGTCAGCGGAAAATCAGTCGGCTTGACCAGCATGTCGCTCACGACGACGGGTACGACCTGCTCAGGTCGGGATAAAGCCGCTTTTTTCGCCTCCTCCGTCTTCCAGAACCAGTATCCGCATCCCGCGACTATGATCGCTGCAAACAGGAGGGGCAAAATGCTTGCGGATCTCTTTGACTGAGGTTCTTTGACCGGTTTTTGAACGTCTTCTTTGATAGTTTCGGGAGTATCAGTTGTTTCGTTAATGTTTTTCTCATCCATAAACTGACTCAACTCCTTAATAAAGACATACTATTAATCAGATACGATAGAATATTATAACATGTTAAATTGGTGAGTAAAATGGAATATATTATCTGTTGTATATTTTTTTTATGGTTATTGAACTGCGGCATCGCCTTGCCCGGCGAAGTTTATCCTGACCCTTACTATTTCCGAAGGGCTTCCCGTTCTGACAGGGTATTTCCACGTACCGAGCCCAGAACTTACTATAGCTCTGTATACGCCATCTTCTACGATACCGTAATGTGTGTGGTTTGCGAGCCCCACTATGTAATTGAAGGGAAAAAGCTGTCCGTTGTGGGTGTGTCCGGAGAGCTGAAGGTCGACGCTGTTTTTGGCAGCTTCATCTATCGCATTGGGCTGGTGGTCAAGTACGATGACCGGGCTCCCCTTTTCTGTGCCCTCAAGTATTTTTGAAAGCGGTATGCGGTCGGCCTCCCTTATATCTTTCCTTCCCGCGATATAAATGTCCCCGGCCATCGCCGTCTCATCCCGAAGGACTTTTATGCCTGTACCTTCAAAGTATGAAAGTACCTTTGACATGTCTCCAAGGTAGTATTCGTGGTTCCCTGTCACAAAAAAGGTCCCGTATTCGGTCCTGATGCTTCCGAGCTCCTCAGCTGAAAATCTCATGATCTCGTCATATGACGCATGGTCGAACAGGTCGCCGCAGATAAAAAGGATCTGGGGAGACAACTCCTCTATCATGGCTTTTATCTCGGTTATCTCCTTTTTCCCAATGGATGTCCCGACATGAAGATCAGATATCATGACTGCATCCAGCGAGGGAATGGAAGATGTTTTGTCGACAGATACCTCATATTCCGTGACCTTGAAATCCACGGCGTTGCAAAAGGCGTAAAGAGTTATGATTAAAGCCGCTGCGGGAACGAACAGTCCTTTGGCATATACTCTGGAAAAAAATGAATCAAGCTTTCGAGGGGCGCTTAATATACTGCCCAAAAACGTTAGGGTGTCTCCCAGAGGGAAAAGAAGGAATGAATATATGACCATACAGATGTAAAAGGCCGAGATGTACCTGACCGGCAGTGTCAGTGCACGGTGCTGATAGATCCGGTTCTGGAAAAAGAGGGACGAGAGAAAGACCGCCAGGCCCGAAAAGAGGACATATGCCGCCGCACTTTCGGGGATGAGCGAGCTGTGATCCCTCAACAGCCTTGCGTACCTTTTTGAAAGGTATATATTCACAACGATCAGGACTGCCGAGCTGACCGCAAGAAAGATCATGAAACGACCCATCATTTGTGTGTCCCTACTGCCTCATCGGACGGTCCTGATCAACTATCGGATCCGATGTTCTTCCGGGCATTTTTCCCGCGATCTTTGTAAATGCATCGACCACTCTACTGTCAAACCTCGATCCAGCAAGGCTTTCTATCTCTGCCACAGCCTCTTCGTGTGCTTTGGCCCTTTCGTAATAGTCGTTTGTCATCGCATCATAGGCCTCAGCTACGGCGATGATCCTTGCGAAAAGCGGGATCTCCTCCCCTGCTATCCCTTTTGGATAGCCGCTGCCGTCCCAGTGTTCGTGATGGCTAAGCACGCCGTCCGCAAGGTCCAGAGTTTCGTCGAAGAGGTTCAGTATCCTGTATCCGACGACCGAATGCTGCTGCATCTTTCTGTACTCTTCCTCGTTGAAATTCCTGTGCTTGGTGAGTACACTGTCATCCAGTACGATCTTTCCTATGTCGTGGTAGTATCCGTTTTCAGCGACCCTGTTTACCTCCGCTTCCGAAAGGCCCATCTCCCTGGCGATCCTTTTGCAGAGAGCGTACACATTTTCAGAGTGTATCTTTTCACGTGGACTGCGTTCATGGAGGCG
>DBRW01000056.1:2466-3287 GCA_002306075.1 Synergistaceae bacterium UBA1358 | reverse complement strand
TGTATACAGGCTACATACTTTCAACACACAAGAGTCGCGTAAGATGAAAGGACAAGGCTGATGAGATACGAGATGCCATACGGAAGCAGGAAAGAATATTTTGATGCGCCGCAGGAATCCGTCATTTTCGAAGGTAAAATGACGAACATCCCGGCGCTCAAAGACCTTAAGGGAGAGCTTATCTCCGCCCTTGAATCGCCAATCGGCACTCCGCCGCTCAAAGAACTTGCCAGAGGCAAGAAAAACATCGTCTTCCTCGTTGAAGACAACACGAGAAGCACCCCCCTCGACATAATAATGCCCATAATCACTGGTTACCTGAACGAAAACGGAGTCCCTGACAGCGCGATGAGCTTCCTTACCGCACCGGGGACGCACAGGCTTATGACGGACGCTGAGATCACCGAAAAACTCGGGGCTGAAATGGTAAGGCGCTTCAAGGTTGTGCAGCACGACGCAACAGTAAGCGAGGATATGGAAGATCTCGGTACAGTCCTTGCGGGCGATTACAGTATCCCGGTGCATGTAAACAGATACGCGCTTCAGGCAGATCTCCTTATAGGCATCGGAAATATCGTTCCGCACTGCGACGCAGGCTACTCTGGAGGCGCGAAGATACTCCAGCCCGGAGTCTGCGATTTCGTCACCACGTCAGCAACGCATGCCGCCGCGGGATTCTGCCCGGACATCCCCCTCGGGATGGCAGACGGCAATCCGTGCCGCATTGGCATGGAAGAGGTCGCAAAGATAGCGGGCCTCGCCTTTATCGTCAACACGGTAAAGAACTGCGATGGTGAAGTGGCAGGCATATTTGCGGGAGA
>DBRW01000056.1:0-2421 GCA_002306075.1 Synergistaceae bacterium UBA1358 | reverse complement strand
TGGCAGGGCTGCAAAGGCACAAGCTGCGCCTACTTCGCCGTGAAAAAAGGCGGGATAGTGATATTCGCAGCTCCCTGCACAGAGGGACTGGCTCACAACCATCCGCGCTTCAGAGAGTGGCTCTCGATGCCGCTTGAAGAAGTCCTTACAAAGCTTCGCGCCGCATCTCCGGAGGATGTGAGCGCAGATATGGTCTCTGCGGTCCTCTCTGTCTGCAACTGCAGGGCAAGGGACAAGTCGAAGATATTCTGCGTCTCGGACGGACTGACTGAGGAGGACCTCGCAGCCATGCAGTACACTCCGTTCCCCAGCGTGCAGGCTGCACTTGACGAAGCGCTGCGCATTATCCCCGACGCAACAATAGGCATCATTCCTAAAGGCGGGATATCACTGCCTGTCCTAGATAAAAAACAATAAAGAAAGGCGGCTGGAAATGTTTTTAACTGACGAAGAAAAACGAATACTCGACGGAGCTGAAGGCGCGGGGAAACAAAAAGCCATGGAAATGCTTTATGCGCTCGGCGTCACCTTCGATGCCGAAAAGCTCATCCCGATCAAGCGTGCCCACGTTGCACTCAGCGGACAGGAGGGAGACACATACTGGTGCGAGCTCCTGGTCGCAGGAGGCGCTACATGCGCTGTCCCGCCCACGACCAACCCTTACTGGGACACGGACTACCTTACGAAATTCTATGACGTCACAAAAGAGGAACTCGATCTGGCTAACCGCACAGGAGAGGCATACCGCAAAATAGGAGCGATACTGACGTATCACTGCGCCCCGGGAGTATGTTCAAACGTTCCCTTCTACGGAGAGCACATAGCATTTTCAGAGTCCAGCGCGACACCATATGTCAACGGAGCACTTGGTGCCCGTTCAAACCGCGAATCATCGATAAGCGCGCTGGCCGCGGCAGTGGTCGGAAAGACTCCCTATTACGGATATCACCTCGACGAAAACAGACACGGAGACATCCTCATCGAAGTGGATGCCGATCTTAAAGAACCGTACGACTGGGGAATGCTCGGACACTGCATCGGAGAGATAGCAGGTTCTCAGAATCCTGTTCTTGTATTCAAAAACAAGATCCTTCCCTCACAGGAAGATTTCCTCTATTTCGGCGCAGAGGCCGCAACTAGCGGAGCAGTCGCCATGTATCACATGGTAGGCATCACGCCTGAGGCACCCACTCTCGAAGCAGCTTTCGGAGGCAAAAAAGTGCCATCTTCAACAGCACTGATCACAAACAAGACGCTTAAGGACCAGGAGTCAAAACTGACTGCCGCAACAGGCGACATCAACCTTGTAATGCTGGGGTGCCCGCATTACACGTACAAACAGATCCTCGAAGTTGAAAGGCTCTTTGCGGGAAGGAAAGTACACCCCAACACAGCATTCTGGATACTTGCGGAATCCGGAGCCGTTGAGCTAGCCGAACGTTCCAGGGTACGTCAGAAGCTTGAACTTCTGGGAGTCCGCATGGTAGGAAACACATGCATCGACGAACCCTGCTGGAAATCTTTTGAAGGGGACCTGGGAGTCACAGACTCACCGAAGTGCGCCTACTACAGGGAACGCCGCGGACAGCCGTTCGCGATCCGCAGGCTTTCTGATTGCGTCGAGGCAGCCATAAAAGGGAGGCTGGACTAATGTCTGAAGATATGAAAGTCTACAAGTGCCGCAAGATCGTAAAGGGCATCGGATGCGGAGAAGCGATCGTCTCGACCGACGCGATGTGCTTCTACCTCACAGATCCCGAGACTGGGACGGTCATAGAGAGGAACCATGCGATCCACGGCAAAAGCATAGCGAACAAAGTGCTCGTGCTGAAGTCTGGCAAAGGCAGCTCAGTCGTCCAGGTAGACGGCTTCTATCAGCTCTGGGTCAAAAACAATCTGCCTGCGGCAATAATCCTCGTCGACACCGAACCGGTAATAGTATCCTCCGCAGTAATGGTCGGATGTACTATGGTGGACAAGATGGACACAGACCCGTACGAGGCCATCGAGGACGGAGACTACGTCGAAGTCGACGCAGACAAAGGCGAGATCCGCGTAAGGAAAAAGAAATAGGCATACCGGTAGTTACGCTCCACAGGGGCGTTTTCTATAATTCCAAAAACGCAAAAATCGAAGGGGGAAACAGTGAATGAAAAAGCTTTTTGCAGTATTTATGATCATGGCAGTAGTGGCAGTATTTGCAGGCACCGCCTGCGCGGCTCCGGAGTACACGATCAAGGTCGGGTATATCGGTTCCGAGTCGCATCCGACGATGAAGGCGATGAAGGAAGTTTTCGCGAAGCAGGTAGAAGAGGGTTCAAAAGGTAAGATCAAGGTCGAACTTTATCCCAACGGACAGCTCGGCGGCGACCGTGAACTTTCAGAAGGTGTACAGATGGGAACGATCCAGATGGCTATCCC
>DBRW01000036.1 GCA_002306075.1 Synergistaceae bacterium UBA1358 | reverse complement strand
CCCGGATTATGACCGTCATGGGATTGTAACAAAGGATGGGCTGATGCCTCCGAATGCCTATCTTGCGGCAGCTGCGGAGTATCTCTTTACCCACCGCCCCGGCTGGGCTGATAAGTGTATGGCAGGAAAGACTCTTGTCTCGAGCTCGATGATAGACAAGGCGGTCGGCGCTGTCGGCAGAAAGCTCTACGAGGTGCCGGTAGGGTTCAAATGGTTCGTTGAGGGGCTGATGTCCGGGATGCTCGGTTTCGTATGTGAAGAGAGTGCGGGTGCAACGTTCCTGAAGAAGGACGGAACGGTATGGACCACGGACAAGGACGGCTTCGTGATGGACCTTCTCTCTGCCGAGATCACGGCAGTCACCGGGTATGATCCCGCAGAACGGTACAGAAAGCTGACAGAGAGGTTCGGTGAGTCCTACTACTCCCGCAAGGATGCGCCGGCAACGCATGAAGAAAAGAACAGGCTGAAAAAACTTTCACCGTCGGATGTAACGGCGAATACCCTGGCAGGTGAGAAGATCACGGCCAAGATGACGACCGCTCCCGGCAACGGAGCTCCCATAGACGGCCTCAAGGTGACGACCGTGAGCGGCTGGTTCGCGGCAAGGCCCTCCGGAACGGAAGAGATATACAAGATTTACGCGGAGAGCCTCGTAAGCAGAGAACACCTTGATGCCATAAATGAAGAGGCTCGGGAGATAGTAACCAAAGCTGTCACAAAATAAGTTTTGTTTGCACTAACTGAGTCCCCGGATATAAGCTTCATTAAGATATAAGAAGCCCCGCCTGGCTCAAGAGCCGGGCGGGGCGTTTTTTATAACTATGCGGCAGGCTTTCTGCCTATCCTTTGATATTAGCCAAGTATGGCCTCGAGATCCTCTTCGGCTGTCCCGATCGGCTTGATGTCGAAGTTTTTGACAAGCACATCAAGTACTGCGGGGCCTATGAATGCCGGGAGCGTGGGGCCGAGCCTGATCCCATTTATACCCAGATGGAGGAGCGTCAGGAGTATGCATACCGCTTTCTGCTCGTACCATGAGAGGACAAGTGAGAGAGGAAGTCCGTTGACGTCGGTATTGAATACCTCTGCCAGCGCCGCGGCGATCCTGATCGCCGAGTATGCATCGTTGCACTGTCCGCAGTCAAGTAGACGGGGTATGCCTTCGATGTCTCCGAATTCAAGCTTGTTGAAGCGGTACTTGCCGCATGCGAGCGTAAGGATGACGGTATCCTTCGGTGCTTTTTCCGCAAATTCGGTGTAGTAGTTGCGTCCGGACTTGGCTCCGTCACATCCGCCGATGAGGAAGAAGTGGCGGATCTTGCCCTCTTTGACAAGTTCGACGACTTTCTCCGCGGCTCCGAGGACTGCATTCCGTGCGAACCCTATCATTATCCTCTTTTCGGGCGCATCCTCCGCGAACCCGGGAGCTTCAAGGGCAGCTTTGATCACAGGCGCAAAATCCCTGTTTTCGATGTGGACCGCTCCGGGCCATTCTACCAGCCCGCACGTAAAGATCCTTGCCATGTAGCTCTCTTTCGGCTTCTGGATACAGTTCGTCGTCATAAGGATGGCGCCCGGGAATTCCTCAAATTCCTTCTGCTGATCCTGCCATGCACCGCCGTAATTGCCGACCAGATGGGGATACTTTTTGAGGCCGGGATATGCGTTGCAGGGGAGCATCTCGCCATGGGTGTAAACATTTATCCCCTTGCCCTCTGTCTGTTTCAGCAGTTCTTCGAGATCGCCGAGGTCGTGTCCCGAAACAAGGATCGCCTTGCCCTTCACCGGTGTCACCCTCACCATCGTAGGTTCGGGATGTCCGTATGTGCCTGTGTTGGCCGCATCAAGCAATTCCATTACCTTCAGGTTAATTTCGCCTATCTTCAGATTGAGCGCGAGCATCGAATCGACCGTGATATCCTCGTTGAGCAGTTCGGACATTGCCTCAAGGAAGAACCTGTTGACCTCGTTGTCCTTATGACCGAGTATCCAGGCATGGTCGGCATATGCGGCCATACCTTTCAGCCCGTAAATGGCAAGCCATTTGAGACCGCCAAGGTCTGCGCCGTATCTGTCTATGTCCGCCTGAGGTGAGTATCCTTCGCCCTCTTCGACCAGTTCTTCGATCGTGGGTTCCTCCGAACAGCCGCATCCGCAGCAGCATGAACATCCGCCTGCAAACTCATCGGTCGCCTTCCTGGTCTCTTTGATAAGTTCGGCTATTTTTTCCGGGTCAAAATTTACATTCGTCACTGTTGAAAATAAGTTCTCGATAACTCTTTCAGCCACCTCGTCGGAGCAGTTGCCTGACTGAAGCGCTGCATCCGAAAGGATCATCGTCTCATAAAGAAGAAGGTCCTGAAGGGCCGCTGTCCGCGGATCTTTGCCGCATACCCCCATTGCCGTGCATCCTGTACCCTTTGCTGCCTGTTCACACTGATAACAAAACATCGAAGTCACTCTCCTTAATTTTTTTCTTTCCTATATACAGGTACTGTCTGTTGAAAATTTCTTAGTTCGGGAATATCTGCCTTACCTCAAGAAACTTGCCTGCCAGCGAAAGTTTTATGAGTTTCAGCGTTACCGGCATGCCCGATCTCTTCACCGCCGCATCGACCAGTTTTACAAGTCCGCCGCAGCATGGGACTTCCATGTACGCCACGTCTATCTCAGATATCCCGTTCAGCTTGATGATCTGTGCAAGTTTTTCGATATATGGCTCTGTCTCGTCAAGTTTGGGGCATCCGACAAGGCATACTTTTCCGGGAAGGAGATCCCTGTGGAAATTGGGGAAGGAGAACGCTGTGCAGTCCGCGGCTATAAGAAGCTTGGCCCCTTCAAGGTAGGGAGCCTGGACAGGAACGAGCGCGAGCTGGACCGGCCAGTTGCGGAGTTCGGATTCCTGTCCGCATGGAGTTTTTCCCTCTTCATGCACAGGCTTCTCCGGTTTGTTCGGCTTCAGTTCCCTTGCCATGCTTCCGGGGCATCCACAGGGGAGCGTTCCGCTGCATGGACTCTTCTTTGCCGCCATTCTTGCCTTTACCGCTGCCTCATCGTATTCGGCGGCTTCTCTCATCTCAAACGAGATGGCGCCCCGCGGGCATTCTCCGATACAGTCACCAAGGCCGTCACAGTAACTGTCGCTTATAAGTTTCGCCTTTCCGTTCTCTATCACTATCGCACCTTCGTGGCATGCTTCCGCACAAAGTCCGCATCCGTCGCATTTTGACTCATCGATCTTGATTATCTTTCTCATTGAACTATTCCTCCCCTAAATTTATTGTTGTTTTTTAAAATTTATCCAATGTTTTGGACCTTAACCACTCTTTTGCCTCTTTAGTCATTTTTTCGAGAAAATCTCCGAAAATACATCCGGGATGTGAACACCTTTTACTTCCGAAAACACACTTCGAATTTTCGAGCGGGCCCTCGATCGCCTCAACGATATCCAGAAAACTTATCTCTTTCGGTTCTTTTGCAAGGACCGCTCCTCCGCCGGGACCTCTCGTCGTGCTGATAAGTCCTGTATGTGCAAGCCTCAGTATCACCTTCGCCAGATGCGCCTCCGAGACGCATATCGTCTCAGCCATATCCTTTATCGAGATCCTCTCACCGTTTTTCTGCGCTATCAGTACCATGGCGTGCAGTCCTATATATGTCGCTTCGCTGAAACCGGCTACCTTTGCCAACTATCTCACCTGCCTGAAATAATTAAGGTATTTAAATACCTTAATAACTTAATTGAGATAGTATCTCTTTTTTCCTATGCTTCAATCAGTAAAATTGCCTATTGAGTGTGATCTTATCAGGGATGCAGCTCTGAGGGGCACAGCAGCGGCTGAGCCCCTCAAAGTATGTGTTATTCCGTCAGAGCCTTTATACAGGCATCTGCAAGCGCATCAAGGCTGGATATGTTCTTATCTTTCGGAAGGTCCGACGCATCGTATGCGAGCGGCAGTTCAGTGCATGCCGTTACTATGGGCAGATCCTCTATCTCCCAGAGTTTTGCCGCGACTCTTTCTATCGCGCGCGCGGCATCCTCCATCTTTCCCGACTTTACGAAGACTATCGCCTTCTGGATCTCTTTCCGCACATCCTCAGGCGGTATCATAAGACGGTATCCCCTGTCGGCAGCCGCCTTCTGATAAAGTCCCGACCTTGCCGTGCCCATCGTCGATATCATCCAGGCTCCCTTCGGAGATTTTTTCATCGAAGCCTCGACCGTGGCTTCTATTATGTGAACGATCGGGACCCCTATCCGGTCCCTGAACCTGTCGATAAAGTAATGGGCTGTGTTGCATGGTACGGCAAGCAGTTCCGCACCCCATCCGATCAGCTTCTCCAGATCGTTTATCAAATATGGCGAAGGGTCCTCCCCGTTGCCCTCGATCGCGCTTCCGCGGTCGGGGATCTTAGGGTCCGATATCATATATACGACAGGGTGGTCCTGATCTTTTTCGGCAGGATATTTTTCCGCAAGTAT
Source organism: Synergistaceae bacterium UBA1358 (assembly GCA_002306075.1). Classification (GTDB taxonomy): domain Bacteria; phylum Synergistota; class Synergistia; order Synergistales; family Synergistaceae; genus Caenicola. The sequence goes on along the minus strand of DBRW01000036.1, from coordinate 1,509 downwards.
CTTCAAAAATTCCGCGGAAGCGGCAGGGCCCATACCGCCGAGGACACCCAGGATCTTTTCTGACATTGAAAACACTCCCCAAACGAATTTATTTGATTTGATGAATTATAGACCTCACTATTTTCGATTGCAATTTGTTTCGTTGAGTGATAATGTTCCTAAGTCGGAAGTACGATGGGATGCAACGTAATGAAGGGGTTGGTGCTCATGTCTATCTGCTATTACAGGGGTTCGTTCGTTCCGTTGGAGGAATGCCGCATTCCTGTTACAGACCTTGCTATCCTTCGCGGGATAGGAGTTTTTGACTCGATAAGGACATACGGGAAAGATATATTCGCTCTCAGGGAGCATATCGAGCGGCTGAGTGAAAGCGCAAAGAAGTGCGGCATAGAGGCGGAAGAGATAATCAAGCAGCTTCCCGATATCATAAAAAGGGGAGTCCGCCACGAATCGCTTCCGGATAAGGATCTTGTGATCAAACCATACATTACCGGAGGAAGGATCAATGACCACGGGCGCTTTCCCGAACCTGATTTTTTTGTGATCTTTGAAGAAGCGCACGTGTTGACCCGGGAAGAACTCAACAGAGGGGTAGCACTGAGGCCGGTCTACTCGCAGAGGCCCTTCCCCGAGGCAAAGAGCACCAATTACCTGACTGGGTATGTCCCGATGAAAGAGGCGAAACCAAACGAATTCGAGGCCCTCTACATAGTGAACGGAGAGATAACGGAGTCAACGGCCAGCAGCTTTTTCCTCTGCAAGGACGGAAAGATCATCACTGCTCCGGTCGGTAAGGTCCTAAGGGGCATCACGAGGGAAATATTGGTGACCTTGCTGAAAGAAAATAACTTCAAGGTCGAGGAAAGATGTCCTCTTGAAAGCGAACTTGCACAGGCAGACGAAGCATTCATCTCAGGGTCCATCAAAGAGGTCCTTCCTGTGGTAAGAGTCGGTGACCAGACTATAGGAAACGGACACCCGGGACCGGTTTCAAAGCATATACACAAAATTTACCTCTCGAACCTTAAGAGGTGGATGTAACAAAAAAGTCAAGGGGCGGAACCGGAAAAGTCCCGCCCTTTATTATTTTTCTTTTAACAGTTTTTTTGAAACCAGACCGGCATGAACAGGTCACAGTTTCAATGCTGTAAGCGTATCCGTATATTCCTGATCCATCTTGAATGTATCGGCCACCGCCGGAAGGGTAAGCCTGTGTTTGTGGACGGACAGCCCTTTGCATATCGCCCTGTTTTCCTCGCATGCCTTCACTATGCCCTGGGATGCTATCTGAACACCGTAACCGACAGTGGCGTTTGAAAGAGCTATGGTCGAGGTCCTTGCGTATGCGCCCGGCATGTTCGCAACACAGTAATGGACTACGCCCTCTTCGATAAATACGGGATCGTCATGGCTGGTCGGGCGCGAAGTTTCACCTATCCCGCCCTGGTCGATCGCCACGTCGACAAAGACGGATCCCGGCCGCATCGTCTTGAGGTGCTCCCTCTTTAC
>DBRW01000016.1 GCA_002306075.1 Synergistaceae bacterium UBA1358 | reverse complement strand
GAGACGCTCATGGACTTCTTTCCTTTTGCAACGGACTCGACCTGTTGGAGAACGTGGTATGTATATCCGAATTTTTTATAATATGAGACGTAAACGGACATAGGGTGGATGGATCTGAGTTCCTGCCTCTCGATTTGTGCGTATTTACATCTTAGATCCGCTTCAAGCAAGGATTTCGCCTTTTCCAGTGCCTCGCTTGTTTTTGGATTCGTAACGTTGGTAACGGCCAGAATGCCTATACGGCAGCCGTTCGCTTTCTCATCAAGTTCATTTTTGATTTCAGGTCCCATGATCACAGCTCCCTCTTATATTCTTTAACCGTTCAGTTTATTCTTTTTACGGCGGGATATTTTTACTGATATGTCTTGACGATAGATTTTACAAGCACCAGCTTTTTGCCCGAATATTTGTAGACATCTTTCCTGTACTTGTTTGCGCTCTCTCTGCTGCTTGATGTCACTGTCTTCGCTTTGCTGTCAAATTCGGGCGAAGTTATGTCGTCAAGGAAATCCGCGTGGATAAACTTTCCGGATTTTTTGTCCCAAAGGAAGCAGATGTAGGGAATGTTAGGCCCGGGAGGAAGCATGGCAATGATCCTGAAGTCGTTTATCCCGTCAAAGTCCATGTCCTCAATTATTATGTCGCTCCCGGTCCCGGGTTCGGGAGAGGTCGTAGTCTCGTCGCCGAAAGAGTTTACCTCCGCAATGTTTATAGTCTGGATCTGCTTTTTGTTTCCTTCATGCACCTCAATATTCCTGTATCCCCCAGTGGCTGTTTCACCGAAAATCAAACCTTTAAATGTCAAAGTAAGGATGCGTTTGTCAGAGATCTCGATCTTCTTTGATATTGTGAAAGTTTTATTAACAGCCGCTAAAGAGTTACCTGCAAATAGAATGGAAGCTGTGAGCAGGATCACGGTAATTAATTTTGAATTTCGGCATTTTGACATTAAAATTCCTCCTGTNNTGATCAATAAAATAATATTTTCACCAAAAATAGAGAAGAGGAGGATCAAGAGTTTTATGACTGATATAAAAATCTGGATGAAAGATCTTACTGAAAAATTGCAGGGCGCTTTCGGGGAAAAGCTTGAGTTTGTGGGTCTTCAGGGAAGTTATGGCAGAGGAGAGGCTACGGAGAGCAGTGACATCGACGTTGTCGTGATTTTCAGGGAGCTTGTCATGGGCGATCTTGAAAAGTATAAGGATCTGATCGGCAAAATGCCGTACAGGGAAAAGATCTGCGGTTTTGTCTCCGGCAGGGGCGAGCTTATAAATTGGGATAAAGCTGACCTCTTCCAGTTTTACCATGATACGACCCCTTACTTTGGCAGCATCGACTATCTGCTCCCGCTTGTAAACAGGCCTGATGCCAAAAGGGCTGTCTTGGTGGGAGCCTGCAACATCTACCACATGTGCGTCCATAACTTCCTCCACGAATATGATGCCCAGATCCTGCGCTCGCTCTGCAAGACATCATTCTTTGTAATGATCGCAAAGCATTTTTACGAGACGGGTGATTTTATAAAGAAAAAATCTGATCTTATTTTTCTCCTGTCGGAAGAAGAGCAAGAACTTCTTGGGTCAATTTCCATTTTTGATCGGACTTCTCCGGATAAAGATCTATTCAGGGAACTGTCAGAAAAATTGCTTATGTGGTCAGGCGGACTTATCAATGCCTTTGGAGACTAGTTGGGGATGAATTTGATGCATGCGCAGATATTATAGAAAGAGACGAGGGGCATATGTCTTCCCCCTCGCCTCTTTCTCTCTTGCTAAGCCGTCCTTATGATGTTGGATAGCTGATCGTGTCAGGAGACTAATTGCTTACTTTTTCAAATGTCCCGAAAACCAGAGGTTTTTTGCCGCTTACCATAACTTTGCCTTTGGCGATCACAGTGTCGATGTCGATGCTGCTGTCAAGGAGACAGAGATCGGCATCCATGCCGGCCATGATCCTTCCCTTTGTCTTAAGTTTCAGGATCTTGGCAGGATTGCAGGTCAATGCCCTGATCGCCGTCTCCAGAGGAATATTCTCCCTGAAAACGCACTCTTTGATCGCTTTGATCAGGCAGCTTGACTTGCCTACTCCCAACCCCAAGTACTCCTTTTTCTCGTTGAAGATAGGAAGGCTGCCCTGACCGTCGGACGAAATCGTAAAATTATCCATACCGACTCTCTCATCCAGGAGTCTCTTAAGTCCTTTGCTGAAGCGGACCTCCCCGTCGGTTTTTTCCCAGAAGTCAGGATCATCGCTCCCGGTAAAATCGATGTAGCCCCCTTCCTTGGCATAGGCCACGCATTCTTCGAAGAGCTCCTGATTCCGGTTGATGTGGGTCGGCAAAAACTGTGCCAGCGGTATCTCGGTCTCCTTTACGGTCCTCTTGATCAGGTCGATCTTTCTTCTGCCGTCCCCCAGATGGACGTTGATTATGCCTGCTTTGCCAGAAAGCATTCCTCCGACACGCGCATCCGAGACGGCCCTGACGAACTCTTCAAAAGTGGGCTGAGAAGAGCGATGGTCTGATACCGCTATCTCTCCGATCCCTATGACCTTGTCGATGACCATTATGTCCTTCATGATCTCTCCGGTTATGGTTTTTACAGGGATCCTGTATGAGCCGGTGTATATGTATGTTGTGATGCCTTCCTCTTCCAGCCCTCTTGCCTTTGCAAGCAGGGAGACCATGTCCCTTGCGGTGCCGTCAGTTCCGAGGCAGCCGACTACGGTCGTTACGCCCGCTGTTGTGAAATCGGTGAGGACTGCTTCAGGTGTCCTGGTAGAAAAACCGCCCTCTCCGCCGCCTCCCTGAATATGGGAGTGCGAATCTATGAATCCCGGGATAAGCGCTTTCCCTCCGGCATCTATCTCTGAAACTTCCACCGGGCCATTGATGTTGAATGAGATATGTTCATCGACTGCAGCTATCTTGCTTCCGAGCAGCAGAACGTCCTTTTTGCCCAGATGCTCCGGGGCGTAAACTTCTGCGTTTCTGATTATCGTGATCATTTCGACACTCACCCCCGAGATCCTTTACATATTCCGATCATTGGAAATTGATGGCAATTGCGATGATTATCGCCACTGTACCCATAAGGAAGAAGAATCCCTGCATCTTGATCTGGAATTTTGCCCAGGTCGACCAGTCTATGCGCGCGACTCCGAGAACACCGATAAGGCTTGCGGATACAGGAGTAAATGCATCAACAAATCCCGCCCCCATCTGATAGGCAAGTACAGCTATCTGTCTTGAGACACCCACGACATCCGAAAGCGGTGCCATGATCGGCATTGTAAGTGCCGCCTGTCCCGAGTTTGATGTGACGACGAGGTTGAAAAGGCTCTGGAAGATGTACATGCACCAGGCTGTAACGAAAGCAGGGACTCCTTTTAGGAGATTTCCTATGCTGTAGAGTATGGTGTTCAGAGCTGAGGCCACAGTCGCATCCGCACCACCGAGGACGAGGAGTATGCCTTTTGCCATTCCTACGACCACCGCGGTCCCTGCAAGGTCGGCCACCCCGCCCTGGAAGGCGGATGCCATTTCATTTATTCCCATGTTGTTAAGTTTGAAGATTACTGCGGTTACGCCTGCGGCAAGTCCCATCACGAAGAACTGGGAAGCTATCTCGGGGATGTAGTATTCCTTTTGAGTGACCCCCCAGATTATCCAGATCAGCACTGCAAGCATTTCGAGGAGGATGAGCTTGTGCCCCAGAGTGAAGCGCATCTCCTCTTCCGTCGTGTTTTCTATCTTGTCTCTGAAATAACTGTCAGAATTGTAAACGACGGAGAGTTTTGGGTCCTTCCTTATTTTCTCCGCATATAGCATCATGTAGCCTGCGGAAAGCGCCGTCACTATGCACCAGAGTATGAGCCTGAACTTTGCTCCGGATAGTACAGGTATGTCAGCGATACCCTGCGCGATCGCCACGCTGAAGGGGCTCATCCAGGAAACGGCATTTCCTACCTGCGATGCCACAAACGTCACAGTTACAGCTACGATGGAGTCATAGCCAAGCGCTATGACAAAGGGGACCATGATCATGGCGAATGGAATAACTTCCTCTGACATGCCGAATGTAGCTCCGCCGAGCGAGAAAAGGAAGAAAAGAAGCGGCAGGGCCAGCCTCTCAAGGCCCTTTGTCTTTCTGATAAAAGCGTAAATGCCGGCCTCTACAGCCCCGGTCTTCATAATAATTCCGAAGGCGCCGCCAACCACAAGGATAAGCGCGACGATCCCGACAGCCGATCCATACTTGCTTCCGGTGACAAGTCCTTCAAATATGTAGTTAAGGAATCCGAATCCGTAAAAATCATCCGTGCCCCAAATTTTTGCAGTCTTGTGGAGCTTTTTGCTTGTGTCATAAATAGAAGTTCCATAAAGTTTGTAGAGTGTGTCGTCGTTAAGGCCAAGATCACTCAGGTCAGACCGGCTCCATTTTGCAGGATCGGTTGCGACAAACTCCTGAAGCGCTGCCTGATCGATGCCGGCCTCTTTTGCGGCATCTGCATTCTCTGCAAGCTTTTTCAGTTCTACCGAGAGATTTTCAGTGTTAAGGTTGTAGCTGTACCTGAAAGTCTCGG
>DBRW01000023.1 GCA_002306075.1 Synergistaceae bacterium UBA1358 | reverse complement strand
GACACATTTGAACAGCTGCAGAAGAGCAGATATCAGTACTATCGCGGAGTTATTGATATCTTTGAATCAGAGATGATGTTCATGCAGACCGGAGCCGATCTTCTTGCTTACGCATATCCGGAAGGCCCCGGATCCGAGCCGGCAGAACGCATAAAACCGATAGCAGACAACGCTCTAAGGTCAAGGATGCTTGACCCGAACTGGCTGACTTCGCATTCGTCTGTCCCGGGAGGTATCGCACCGATACCCGCACCGCAAGGCCAGCCCATACCTGCATCACAAGAGCAGATGATAGCTGCACCGAAAGGTCAGACGATAACTGAGACCCCAGCAAAAGCAGCCCTCGTAAGCAGCGATCGCCCGCTTTCGGTCTACGTGTGGGATGCATCTCCTTTCCTTGCCCCCGAGACAAGGGCTTCCTCTCTTAACGACCTGCGAAACAAAGGGTTTGACCACTTCCTGATATCCCTCACTGCCGAACAGATCGAAAAATTAGACAGTTTTTACGGGATGATGGAGCTGAAGGATCTTCTCTCCGCAGCAGAAAGGATGGGTATCAGGGCTGACCTTCTGCTTGGCGAACCGACATGGCTATACCCCGAAAAACGGAAAGATCTGATCAGGATAGTCGAAAAGATGAAAAAGTTCAGCTTCAAGGGACTCCATCTTGACATTGAACCTGATTCCCTCCCAGATTCGGAAAACAGGAGACAGGAGCTCCTGGGATATCTTAAAGATACTGTCAAAGAGGTCAGGCAGGCCTCCGATATGAAGCTGTCCCTGTCGATCCATCCCAGATACCTTGAGGGCGGCCCGGATTCGCTTTCATCGTTGGATCTGGCAGGGCTGGACCTCGAGTACATATCAGTGATGATATACACGACCGATCCGGAGAAGGCAGTTAGACGAATGAGGGACATAATGATCGTCAATACCTCCCAGTACTTCTGTCTCGCACAGAGCGTGGAGAGGGTACTTTCTCCCTCTGAGAGCTACTTCTCATCGGGAGAGGGACTTTACAGGGAACGCATGGAAAGGATCGGCCGCGAACTCTCTGCCAGCAAAGGGTTCAGGGGGCTGGTAATACAGGCTTGGGAAGATCTTGGGGGGATGAAAGAATGAGAGTATCTTTTTCGCAGGCACAAAAAAATGATCCGGGATCGAGATCGGGTGTGAAGATACCCTATTCCCCCGGGAAAAGGAAGACATCTAAAATACTGTGGTGGTCTATACTGGCGCTGGTTTTCACTCCTTTGGCTGTATTGCTGTGGAACATTTTTGCGGGCTGGATCTTTGTCACATCTCCGGGGATGATCACAATGGACAGCTATGCCGTAAAGGCTCCCGAGAGCGGATACATTAAAGATGTCTTCATCAAAAAAGGTTTAGACGCCGGTGCCGGCTTTACAGCAATGACACTGGTCAGACAGCCCTCTCCCGAAATCCTTGAAAGGATCGCACTTATGAAAGCAGAAAGGGATGCGCTGGAAATATCACTGAAACAGGCAAAACCACTGCCGGCCATTTCTACAAAAGCAGCGGACCAAAATGTCGTATTTTTTAAAAAGGAACTGGAGACGATGAAGCGGCTTATGGATCAGGGAGCAGCTACAAGAGCCGAGGTGAACCTTGCGGAACAAAACCTCAGGTCAGCGGTCGCCCAGCGTGGATCACTGCTGTCGGCAAGAGCAGAACCTTCGGCTGCCAATGATATAAGGTCAAGGATAGATTATCTGGAAAGAAGCATAAGCTATCTTGAAGGACTTAACGGGTCATCCTATGATGTTACCCTCAAAAAAGCCGGCAGGGTGCAGTCCGTAGAGGTCGTTTCAGGCCAATCGGTCAGGGCGGGGCAGGAACTTATGTGGATAGCTGACCCGGCGACGGTAAAGGTAACAGCATATGTGGCACCTGAAAATTTTGCCAAGATCAAGCTTGATACGGAGGCAAATGTAGTACTCCCGGGAAGGTCAAAAAAGATAAGGGCGACAGTACAGGAAATGCCGACCCTTTCACAGAGTACGCCGGGCGGCCTTGGCAGCAGGACGATACTTTCCTCAAGAAGCGTAACAGTATATCTGAGCCTGAAGGACCCCCTTCCTGATGACCGTATCGTGGACGGACTCCCCGTAAAAGTTGAGTGGGGACTGAGGTCCTTTTTTTAGGAGGGGTGGAGCAATGACAGTATATAAAATATACCGGATCCTTCTGGGCGAAGAACCTGTGCACTATTCCGATGAAAAAATCACCGATTTCCCATCAGCCGGGGAACTGCTCGAAAAGAAGCCCAAACCCGGAATAGTACTGATCGACGGAATCAAAGGCAATAAGACCTCCGATATGCTGAAAGTATTCTGGGAGTTGGTGGAACTGAGGGGATCCGCAGAGTTCTGCTTCGCGCCCATCTACATATCAAGGACGATGAAACAGCTCGACATAATGGTCGACGGGATCACGGCCAACATAGAGGAGAGGTTGCCCGAAGCGATCTCCATCCTTGAAAGGGGCGCCAGGGTACGCAGGGATGCGCTGATCGACAACTATAACCTGAGGATGCTCACCTATATGTATGTAAGGGGTGACAGTTATCTGCTCTCACCTGTATGTGCCCCCTTCTCGCAGTGGGTATACTCATATCCCCATATAGCTCTCCTTCTTGACAGTGCCTCGAAGGCGGCACAGATGCTAAGGCCCGAAGACCTGAGCGGCCAGGATAGGCTGAGATCCTTCAGGTTCGATACAGAAATAATGATGGCGCTTAAGGCGGTTGCGTACCTTGAGGACAACGGTTACATCGAACGGTACGCCCTCGTCGACAGGATCAGGAAGTGTCCGAAGTGCAGGACTGGGCATCTTAACTATGTTGACATATGCCCGAACTGCGGCAGCATAGATTTTGAGAAAAAGGTGATGATGCACTGCTTCACCTGCGGCTACGTCGCACCGGACAGCGACTTCAGGAAAAGCATGTCTTTCGTATGCCCCAAATGCAACACCGTCCTGAGACATCTTGGAAGTGACTATGACCACCCGCTCGAGTCTCACGAGTGCAATAACTGCGGATCGAAATTCATCGAACCCGAGGTAAAGGCAGACTGTCTTTTCTGCAGGACCAGGACAGACCCGTCCGATCTGACGGTGGTAAACGTCTACAGCTATAAACTGTCAGAAAAGGGATCGGCCGCTGTCCGGACAGGGACCATGCAGATGGAGGTCCAGCTCTTTGACGGCCAGAACAACCTTAAATTCGGATATTTCTGCAATATCCTTGAATGGATGAGGGAGTACAGAAAGCGCTACTCTGACGAAGCATTCTCAGTTATCGGCCTGAAGTTCTCCAATCTCTACGAGGTCGAGACCTCGTTGGGCGAAGATATTTACAATAAGATCATGGATGAGCTCATATTCAGGATTAGATCCATGGTGAGGAGCACGGATATAACGACGTCATCGGCTCCTGATACCTTCTGGATCCTGCTGCCAAGGACCGCCCTCGAAAATTCGAGGATACTTGCGGAACGTATCGAAAAACTTAATGACATGCTCGAGATAACGTCCGAAAAAAAGATAGAGATACGGGCAAGATCTTTCCAGATACCGGCAGAGGACGATCAGACACCGGCAGAACAATATCTTGCCATGTTTGCCGAAGAGCTGTAATCCGTAAAGGAAATACGGACATGGATGTGTTCGGTGAACTGGTGACTGTTGAATACATACCTCTCTTCTTTGAAGAGGGAGCAGGTACTTTGTTGCTCAAGTTCATGCCGTTTGTTCTCTTCTTCGAGCTCCCGCTGGCGCTCCTTGTGATGGTAGGGGTCATGAAATATACCATCGAAAGGAGATCTGAGCCCGAGCGCAGTCCTTTCTTTCCCTCGGTATCCTGCATAATCACGTGTTACAGCGAAGGACGGGATGTGCAGAAAACGATAATGTCCCTGACCGAACAGATCTATCCCGGCAAGATAGAGATGCTTGCGATGATCGACGGCGCTTCAGTAAACAAGCTTACCTACGATTCAGCTATGGAGATGTCAGGGTATGTGTCCGACTTCAGGAACAGGAAGCTCATCGTGGTCCCTAAATGGCAGAGAGGGGGGCGTGTCTCCAGCCTTAACACGGGATTGAAATTCGCGAGCGGAGAGATCGTGATGGCGCTTGACGGCGATACATCTTTTGACAACAACATGGTCGAAAGAGTGACCAGGCATTTTGAAGATCCGTATGTAAGCGCCGTCTCGGGCTGCCTTAGGGTCAGGAATGCCGATGAGTCGCTGACGGCATCTCTTCAGGCTATTGAGTACCTTATCTCGATCCAGGCCTCCAAGACCGGATTGAGCGCATTCAATCTGGTAAACAACATATCCGGGGCATTCGGAGTTTTCAGGAAAAGCGTCATGGATCTTGTTGAGGGATGGGACGCCGGAACTGCTGAAGATCTGGATATGACGCTCAGGATCAAGAATTATTTCGGAAGGTACAAAAAGAAGTTCCGCATAGTGTTCGATCCAGAAGCCATAGGACACACGGATGTGCCCCCGACATTCAAAGGGTTTCTCAAACAGAGGATAAGGTGGGACGGAGACCTCTCCTACCTCTATTTCAAAAAGCACAGGCTGTCGTTCAGCCCTAAACTTCTGGGCTGGCCAAATTTCCTGATGGTAATATTCACCGGGATCTTTTCGCAGATAGTCATGCCGTTTGTGATATTCGCATATACAGTCTGGCTCTTCGTCGTCTTCCCGATCGAGTATTCGGTGGGACTGCTGCTGCTTGTTTACTTCTTCTACCTGTTGCTGCTTCTTGTAATGTACCTCTTCTTTGTCGCATGCCTCTCCGAAAGGCCCAGGGAGGATCTTTCCAGGCTGTGCTTCCTGCCATTGATGCCGTTGTTCGCATTTGCGGCAAGGATGAACAGCCTCGTTGCCACGGTATGGGAAATGACGGCAAGCGGACACAAGGATACTTCGATGGCTCCGTGGTGGGTGACCCGGAAGAATAAATTCTGATATCAGACGTTGAACAGATCGAAGGTTATCTTGGCGAGCAGGAATATGAGTACCAGTATCATCATGGGGCGGATGAATTTGCCGCCCTTTCTCAGTGCGTATGCCGAACCGATGTAATTGCCGATCAAATTGCATATCCCGGCAGGTATGGCGATCTGGTAGTAGACAGTTCCGGCCAGGGCGAAGGTCAGCAGTGAGGCATAGTTTGAGGCAAGGTTGACGATCTTCGCGTTTCCCGAAGCAGTTTTAAGGTCAAACTTCATTATTGACGAAAAGGCAAAAATGGCAAATGTGCCGGCTCCCGGCCCGAACATCCCGTCATATCCGCCTACCAGGAATCCGATAAGCAGCGACAGCAGGAGGGCCGTCCTTCTGGACAGAGAGTGGGAAAGGTCGTCCTCTCCCATGTCTTTTTTTAGGAAGATGACTACTGCAGCAACGGGAAGGATCAAAAGGAGCATCGTCTTGAGGACATGGTTGGGTATCTTCAGCACTATCGATGCCGCGATGCCGGAGCCGATAAAGGAACTGAAAGCTGCAAGCAGCGACGATCTTATGTTCACGGCTCCAGCTTTCCAGAATTTGAATACAGAAAGCGTCGTCCCGCATGCGCTGGAGAATTTATTGCAGCCGAACGCAAAGTGAGCGGGCATACCGGTAAAGACGTAGGCGGGAAGAGCTATGATACCCCCTCCGCCCGCAGACGCGTCGACAAAGCCCGCCATCCCCACAAGAAGGCAGACAAAAGCCAGCATTGGAAAAGTGACAGTGAATTCAGCAGCCAAGTCGGTCACCGACTTGCGATCCCGGCAAGCCGGGATCGCGCCCTTTTTATTTAAGACTTGAGGCAGCCGCAGATCTCGGAGTTTACGTTGTTTCCCTGCTCAACTTCGAGCGACTTGATCTTCAGTTTTCCCTGCCTGTGCAGGGCAAGGGCCAGGGAAATGACAGTGGAAGCGCTTACTCCGATGCGCTTTGAGATCTCTTCAGGATCCAGCTTCCCCTTTTCTTCAGCTTCGGAGATTAGCTCTTCTCCCAGACATGAGACCCACTGTTCGAAAAGGGCGTTCATTTCGGGGGTATTCGAAGATGCAAGCTGGCTAAGTGTTATTACTGAATCGAATATCCTGGCCGAAACGAGCTCAAGCGAATGCACCAGCATCTTCATGTCCTGCTGCTCAAGTGTCTTTATATCTATATTCATTAAAAACCCACTCCTGTTTCTGTGTTTTTCCGAGCCTACTGATTATATAATAGCCTGGAATAATATCAACCGGGGTTTTCCCGCACAAAGGATGTGTTGACATGCCTGCAGGAAGGATAGACTGCAAAATGCTGGGTGTTCTGTCTGACACTCACGGAAGCTACCCCGCATGGGCAGCGGCCCTGTCGCTCTTCAAAGATGCCGATGCCGTACTGCACGCAGGGGATGTGCTTTATCACGGACCGAGGAATCCCATACCCGGAGGATATACTCCGGCTGACCTCGCCAACGCCATAAACGATTACAAGGGAACTATATTCATAGCGAGGGGAAACTGCGACGCGGACGTTGACCAGATGGTACTTGCACCTCTGCTTGCCCCATACGTCTCATTGTGGTGGAACGGAAAGAAAATACTCATGATGCATGGCGACAATTTCCCTCTGTTCAGACAGATGGCCCTCGATTCGGCCGTTCATCTTGCCATATCGGGACATACTCATGTAGCTTCCGTTGTAAGAGAGAGAGACACTATTTTTTTGAATCCCGGATCCACAACGATCCCAAAGGGTAAAGACCCCGCGGGAGCGGCGACAGTCGATGAAAATGAGATAAAGATATTGACTCTGGAAGGGGAGATCCTGCACAGTGAAAAGTGGTGATCCCGATCTCGGCGGGGTCTTCAGAAGACGAAAATTCTGGCCCCAGGTATTCTGGGTATTGCTTCTGTCTGCCGGATCCGCACTCAGCTGTGTGTTCGACTCGACCCCGCTCTTTATGGCATTTGTACTTTCTGCTTTTCTGGGACTGACGGAAAGCGGAAGATGGTCGCATAAGACCAACCTGTTGTTGTGTACCTCGGCGGCTGTAATAGCATCCGTATGCGGAGTCTTTTCATGGTTCGATACCGCTTCGATATTTTTCCTTCTGGTCGCTGTGGGAGGATTTATGCTCTACTACCGAGACAGCGGCAAAAAGTTCATCGCCGCAGTTGACAGGTTCTCATCGGAGATCTCCGGGGCAAAGGATCTGGACAGCCTGGTCTTTTCTGCCGCGGAAAGGATAAGTGAAATGGCGTCGGGAGACGAAGTTTTTATCACGGCAGCAGACAAAGCCGGCGGGATGTATATGCCAGGCAGGGCCGGAGCGCAAGGCAATACCGTTCCGAGAAACGGAGGCGCGGCATGGAAGGTCTTCGCATCTGGAAGGCCATATTTAACGCCAAGGGTCGAAAGCGGGAAGGACCTTCCCTTCTGCAGGGATGCAAGGTCCCTTATGTCCGTACCCCTCTGCGCGGAAGGCGAAAAGATAGGTGTCCTGCAGGTAGAATCCATGGTACCGGACGCTTTTTCCGAAGAAGATCTGCAGAAACTCGAACTGATCGCCTTTGTGCTTTCTCACCCGCTGTATGTAAAATTATCCGCGGAAAAAAACGACACGGATGAAGAGGAGGCCGGCGGCAAATAGATGATACTGATCGATATGCATGTCCACAGCAACTATTCGGACGGGACCCTGAGCGTGGGATCTATCGCAAAAGCCGCCAAGAAAAGACATCTGGCCTTTATAAGCCTTACAGACCACGACACGACCGAAGGGCTTGCCCCTTTCATGGCTGCCTGCAGGGAAAACGGCGTGGAGGGGCTTTCGGGGATAGAACTTTCCGCCGACTCCGATTTTACCCTGCATATACTGGGCTTCCGCATAGACCCGACAAACGAAGCGCTCCAGAAAAGGCTTCGTGACATCAGAAACAACAGGGACGACAGAAATCACAAAATATGCAGAAAATTGCAGGAACTGGGCTTTGACATACATATCGAGGACGTTGTCCTTCTGTCCAGGGGAGAGGTAGTGGCCAGACCGCATATCGCCAGGCTGATGATGCAGAAGGGTTATGTTTCGAGCATAGGACAGGCTTTCACCGAGTACCTCGGATCCGGGGGAAAGGCCTATGTGCCAAGGGAAAGGCTTTCTGCCGAAGAGTGCATTTCCCTGATCACAGAGGCCGGAGGAGTAGCGGTGCTTGCCCACCCCGTACAGACATATCTCGGAGACGATGAGTTGCGCAGTCTTCTAGGAAGGCTGAAGGATCACGGACTTTGGGGTATCGAGGCTATCTATCCGGGCCACAGTCCGGAACAGATCTACAATTACCTTAAAATGGCCGAAATGTTTGACCTTTACCCGACCGCCGGGTCTGATTTCCACGGCCCCAACAGCCACGGCGTGGATCTTGGGATCGCAGTGAGCGAGGATTTCCTCCCGTGGGCAAGGCTGGGAGTTAAGATATAATAACGGCGTATAATTAATTGTCCCTGTTCGGGAGATACTGCGGCAAAGCAAGCTTCGCAAAAAAATAATTGACCTATGGAGGTATAAAGATAATGAAAATTATGGATTTCCGCAGCGACACGGTAACCAGACCTTCCGAAGAGATGCGCAGGGTAATGGCCTGCGCCGAAGTCGGAGACGACATATACGGCGACGACCCTTCATCAAACGCACTGTCAAAATATGCGGCCGAAATTACCGGCAAAGAGGCTGCCATATATACATGTTCAGGCACGATGGGCAACCTGCTCGCTTTCCTCTCGGCCGGACGCCATGGAGAGAGCCTCCTCGCAGGGAAGCGGTCCCATGTTTGGAATGCCGAAGTCGGAGGTTTTTCAGCGATCGCGGGACTGTGTCCTTATCCGCTCAATGATGACGAGGGCCTTCCTTCCGCAGCTGACCTGGCCCCCGCGAACAGGGCGGACAACAACATACACCACCCTGACACGACAATACTCTGTCTCGAAAATACCCACAACTACACGGGAGGGATAGCGGTATCGCCGGAACGCTTTGCTGAAGTTGCGAGAGAGGGGCACAGGCTGGGCTTTCACGTTCACCTTGACGGAGCGAGGATATTCAACGCGGCAGTCTACCACGGAGTGGATGTGAGGGCGTTCACCGACGAGGTGGATTCTGTCCAGTTCTGCCTTTCCAAAGGCCTTGGGGCGCCTATGGGATCTATGCTCTGCGGATCTCACGAATTTATTGAAAGGGCGAAAAAGGCTCGGAAGCGTATCGGAGGAGCCCAGCGCCAGGTAGGGATAGCCGCGGCAGCGGGTCTTTATGCGCTTAAAAACAACATACCGAGGCTTGCCGAAGACCATGCGAATGCAAAACTTCTGTGCGAGCTCCTGGTCAAGGGCGGGATCCATGTGGAAGAAGTACCCAACATGACGAACATGGTATTCTTCCCGATGCTTGACGGCTACCCTTCGGACGAGCATTTTGTCAGTGCATGCAGGGAACGCGGACTTCTTCTCAACGCACTGTCGCCAAGGAGGGTGCGTCTTGTCACACATCTCGACGTAAACAGGGAAGATGTCGAAAGGGCAGCTGCGATAATACTTGAGGTGATCTTTCAGTGACAGAATTCCTTTCCCGCGAGGAAGTCGAATCCATGTCAGGATGGATACTGGATGAGGCTCTGCGCGGAGGGGCATCCGGGGCTGACGTGCTTTATTCCGAAGGAGCCGGTTCGGGACTTTCCCTCAAGGACGGAGAGATCGAAGAATGCGTGACAGGCTTTACTGCGGGCATCGGAGTAAGGACTATCATGTCGGACGGCAGGCAGGGGATATCCTATGGGAACAGGCTGGACAAGCTCTCGCTAAAAGATCTCGTGGAGTGGAGCCTTACCAACTGCAGGAACTCCGAACCTGAGGAAGGCATAATGCTTTACGAAGGGAAGATGGTCCCAGATCCCGCGCTCGACCTTGAAGATCCCCGGATAGTTGCTATCACTCCCCGGGAACGGCTGGAATACTGCCGTGAAATGACGGGATATGCGAGATCGGCAGATAAAAAAGTGGTCTCGGTAAGGAGCGCGTCCTGGAATGACGGGTGGGGAGCGTCCTTCTACTGTACCACCACAGGACTCGCCGGCTGGGAACGCGGAAGCAGCGCGAGCTGCGTCGTGACGGTGATAGCCGATGACGGTACAAACACCGAGATAGGGGGCTACGGTCTCGAATCAAGACGGCTGGATGAGCTGGACATAAAGAAGACAGCGCTCAGGGCGGTCAGGAAGACGGTCTCGGCGCTTGGCGGAAAGCCTATAAGGACCGGCCCCTATACTATCGTCATAGACCCGGAGACCGCGGCATCACTCGTGGAGGTCATAGGGGACCTCTTCTGCGCGCCTGAGATACACAAGGGCAGGTCGATGATGAAGGACCGTTTGGGGGAGAAAGTAGCCTCCTCCTGTGTTACCCTTATAGATGACGGAAGGATACCGTGGAAAGCAGGGACCAGTTCGTGGGATTCGGAGGGAGTGCCGACAGGCAGGACCGTCCTGATCGAAGGCGGCATTGCCGGGTCTTACCTGTATAATCTTCAGTATGCATGGAAGGACGGCGTTGCATCGACAGGCAACGCGTGCAGAGGGATGTCCTCTCTGCCGGAGGTCGGGAATACCAATGTCCTGCTGCAGGCGGGATGCGAAAGCTCGGAAAAGATCATATCAGGCATAGGGTCAGGACTTTTGATAACCGATATGATGGGGCTCCACACGATAGATACCGTCAGCGGTGATTTCTCGGTGGGTGCAAAGGGACATCTGATCGAAAAGGGGAAAATAACGAAGCCTGTCAGCGGGGTCACTATCGCCTCGAACCTGAAAAACCTTCTGAATAATATAGTCGCGGTCGGTTCCGATCTTGAATTCTTCGGATCCACGGCGGCTCCGACATTGGTGGTGGAAGATATTGTTGTTGCGGGTGAATAAAAAAATATCAGCGATACTGGCCATAGCTCTATTCATTGCAGCACTGGCCGCTGGAGCGGCCTGTGCGGAGAGCCTTTCCCTCTGGTACGGCGACATCAAAAAGGGAGACATATCGGCGAGGACAAACTCGCTTAAGGGGAAGGACGTGGCCATAGAAGAGGTCATTTCTGCCCTAGGACTTGTAAGGTCGGGCAACCTTCAGGGAATAGTCGTAGTGATAGACGGCAAGAAGATGGAGTTCTGGAACAACTCAAGCGTAGTGAGGGTGAACGGTTCGATAATAAGCCTGCCTTATCCGATAGAGGTCAAGGACGGACACTGGTGGGCCGACTCGAAAACCATGATCACGGTGCTTGATCAGTTTTACACAAATATAGGCAGGAAGCCAGGGATGAGATGGTCTGAACCTGACGTGACCCCTCCTCGGGCAGAGGAACCAAAGAAGGGGCCCGCCAAGGAGGAACCCCCGAAGGAGGTGCCTGCCGAGCCCGAAAAACCGACAAAGGCTGAAATTACCGAACCTGAAAAGCCTGCCGCAGAAGAGACAAGATCCGCGGCTGTGCCGGCTTCCGTAAAGATCGGCCCCGGCGGCAAAAAGCCCGTGGTGGTGATCGACGCGGGGCACGGAGGACACGACCCCGGTGCCATGGCCAACGGTGTAAGGGAGAAGGACATAAACCTTAAGGCCGCTCTGGAGCTTGGAAGGATGCTTGAGGAATATGGCCTGGATGTGCGGTACACCAGAAAGACCGACGTATATCTCAAACTGGCGGAGCGGACGGCCTTTGCCAACGACAACAAGGCAAACGTATTCGTAAGCTTGCACTGCAATGCGATGCCGAAAGGCAAATACGCAGCCGGGCTTGAATTTTATATCATGGCTCCTCCGTCAGACAAAGACGCAATGCAGCTGGCCATATACGAAAACAAGGAAATCAGCGGCGGAGCGGAAACTGCGCAGGACATACAGCGGGCTGACCAGAAGACAAGGCTGCTCCTCAAAATACTTGGGGACATGCAGCAGAACGACAAGATAAACGAAAGCACGACACTGACCGAGGTCCTGCACAGCTCGGCACAGTCATCCGGGCTGCCGATGCGGAAGGTCAGACAGGCACCTTTCTATGTTTTAAGAGGTGCGGGCATGCCTTCCGTCCTGATCGAAATGGGTTACCTTACGGACAGGTCGGAGGCGGCGAAGCTGAATACGGCAAGCTACAGGGAGGCTCTCTGCAGAAGCTTTGCAAAGGGTATAGTGACCTATATCAACGAACATCCGGTGACGGTTCAGTGATCGTATACGGGAGGAATAACGGATGAGGGATCCTGAGGAAAGAACCCGCCATTTTATAATCAGAAGGAAAAAAGAAGAAGAAATGCCCGATGAATCCTCGGAAAGGCGCGTCTCCGCTCAGCCGAAGGAAAAGGTTTTTTCGGACAGCCACAGGCTCCGGGATGAGGATGATGAAAACCTGAAGGCGGGATTTTTCGCGAGATACGCCGGAAGGGGCCGCCGCGATGATGACGGACAGGCAGAGAGATCACGCGCAAAATACGAGGAGAGCTTCGACGACGAGTTTGAGGAGGAAGAGGAGGACGAAAGCAAAAAGGCCCCTCTGCTGGTCAGGATCTTTGCCTGGGTCGCCCTTCTCGCTATCTTCTTCGTCTGCGGATACCTCGGGGCCAACTATTTCTTCAACTGGGCGGACAAGAAAGGCGGTCCGAGAGTCGGAAATGTCGTGGGAAGCGGAACGGAAGCATCAAGGATAGCTTCCGGTTCAGACGTTTCCGGCGGACTGGGAAATGTCAAATACAGCATCTTCATCCCAGAGGGCAAGACGTTTACCGAAAGAGAGATTGAGATCAAAAAGGGAATGGTCGAGGAAGATATCGAAAAGGTGCTTTCTGTCTACATAGACGGACTCAAAGAGACCCAAATGCTGGACAACGGCTCGCGGGTCCTCAACGTTTTCCGCAGCGGGGACTGGCTCTACCTTGACATGACGGGAGCGTTCGGCACATCGCTGAAGACACTTGGCAAAGACAAGGCATCGATGGTGATCACAGGACTTGTCCGTACCATGGCAGATAACTTTCCGCCGATAAAAAAGGTCAAGTTCTATATCGACGGCAAAGAGTCGGGTGAAAAGACCCCCGTGGATCTCACAAAGCCATGGGAGATAAATTGACGGAGCGTCGCATGATGAGGATAGACGGAAGAGAACCATTTGAACTGAGACCGATAGTTTTCCAAAGAAATTTCAGCAGGTACGCCGAAGGATCGGCGCTTGTCGAATGGGGCAACACGAAGGTTCTGTGCACCGCCTCTGTGGAGGACAAGGTACCTCCCTTCATGAGGGGCACAGGCAGCGGGTGGATCAGCGCAGAGTATTCAATGCTCCCGAGATCCACGCACCAGAGGATGCAGAGAGACATCAGCAAAGGAAAGCCCAACGGAAGGGGAACAGAGATCCAGCGGCTGATCGGCAGATCGCTCAGGGCCGCGGTCGACATGGCGAAACTCGGCGAGAGGACGATCTGGATAGACTGTGATGTCCTTCAGGCAGACGGCGGGACGAGGACAGCCTCGATATCCGCCGGCTTTGTCGCTCTTTTTGACGCTCTCAGATGGATGTCCGCCAACTCGCTGATCAGCGAGATCCCCCTGAAGACCCAGATAGGCGCTGTCAGTGCCGGCAAGGTAAACGGAGTGCCGATGCTCGACCTCTGTTATGAGGAGGATTCAGCCGCGGAAGTTGATGCAAACATAGTCATGACGTCTAAGGGAGAATTCGTTGAACTGCAGGGCACCGGCGAAGGAGGCGTCTTCTCCGGCGCGGAGCTGGACGAGATCCTCTCCCTGGGATGGAAGGGCATATGTGAGATACACAGGCTCCAGGCCGAAGCTCTCGAACTGACCGAAGAGGAAAAAGCGGTCCTGATGAGATGAAGATAGTTCTGGCGAGCAGCAACAGAAACAAGTACCGTGAGATGAAAGAGGCCTTCGGGCCGATAGGAGTAGAGCTCATTTACGGCGGAGACACAGATGTTTCGATAGAGGTGGATGAGACAGGCGACAGTTACGAAGAGAATGCGCTGCTCAAAGCAAGGGCCTGGTCCGAAGCGCTTGGCATGGCAGCTCTCGCCGATGACAGCGGTCTGGAAGTCCATGCCCTCGGAGGAGCACCCGGAGTGCATTCGGCCCGTGCGGTCCCCGGCAGCGACGCCGACAGGACGATGTGGCTGCTTTCCCAAATGGAGGGAGCGGAGGACAGGAGGGCACGCTTTGTCTCATGCATAGCTGTCGTCTTTCCCGACAAGGAGCCCCCGCTAGTATACAGAGGCATCTGCAGCGGCACCATAGCATCAAACCCTCGCGGCAGCGGCGGTTTCGGTTATGATCCCATATTCATACCCGACGGATACAATGCCACTTTTGCCGAACTCGGAAATCAGATAAAAACAAAAATTTCTCATAGGGCTATGGCAATAAAAGGTATAGCAGAAATGCTCATACCTGTGTTACAATACTATGCTGTACGTACTATGGAAAAATCCCGGTTTGTGCAGGGACAGTGATCCAGCCGCCGGAATAGAGAAAACCCCTGGAGGTGTGGTTTGTGAAAATCCTTATCGGAATACTTCACATCCTTGTTTGTGTAGCTCTGATCGGAGTTATAATGATGCAGCACAGAAAAAGCGGCGGATTTACCGGATCATTTGGCGGTGGCGGCACTCAGGCAGATATGGGAGGAACATGGCAGCGTATGTCGTCTCTGACCAAGGTAACTGCGGGGCTGATGGTCGCCTTTATGGTGCTTTCGATCCTGCAGGTAGTTATCAGATAGGCCGTTGCCATGCCGATCAAAAGGCTTGACAGCCAGAAGGACATTGCCTCCTTCATCGAGACGGAAGGACGTCTTTTTTCGGCAACTCACGAGGAGTTGCTTGCAGGTTGGACGACAGACATCTATTTTTTGAAGACAAGAGACGTCCTGCGTTCGGCAGGACTCCTTGAGACACCTGTGACAGCAGAGGTTTTCACAAGAAAGAGCGGCATCTTTGCCGGCGTCGAAGAAGTCCTCAGGCTTTTCAGGACGTTCCCGAAGCCGCCTGTCGTAGAGGCTCTGCCGGAGGGCTCCGCTTTCGAAGCGAAAGAGGTGCTGATGCGGATCACAGGTACATATGAGTCTTTCGGGCTTTATGAAACTGTGTTGCTCGGGATGCTCGCCTCTTCTACGGGCTGGGCGACCGCGGCCAGAGAGTGTGTTGAAGCTGCGGAAGGGCGCAGTGTGCTCTGCTTCGGCGCGAGGCATGTGCACCCGGCAGTGGCACCTGTAATGGAGAGGGCCGCGAAAATAGCCGGCTGCAGCGCGATGAGCTGCATACTTGCTGCGAAGCTGTGCGGTGAGGAGCCGAAGGGTACCATACCCCATGCGGCGATCTTGATAGTAGGCGATACAGTCAGGCTCGCAAAACTTTATGACAGCCAGATACCTGCCGAGGAACCCCGCATAGTGTTGGTGGACACCTTCAAGGATGAAGCGGAAGAGACTATCCGTGTAGCGGAGTGTCTCGGTGACAAACTTGCAGGTGTGCGGCTCGACACACCGGGAGAGCGCGGCGGCGTCACGCCGGATCTGGTCCGCGAGATCAGATGGCGTCTTGACAAGGCCGGATACAGCAAAGTCCAGGTCATAGCGACGGGAGGTCTCACCCCCGACCGCATCAGGCTGATGAACGAAGCGGGCGCTTCTGTTTACGGGGTCGGAAGTTACATTACTCACGGTACCCCGAGGGATATGACCATGGACCTTAAGATGGTCGACGGAAGGCCGATCGCGAAACGCGGACGTCTTCCCGGAATAGTTGAAAATCCGAGGCTTGAACGCGTACTCTAGTCCCACAGTCTGTTTTCCCCCACGTTAACGGACAGTGCTTCGAAGGCCGGTGCCGCAAGGCACGAATGCCACGGCTTCGGAGGGTCGGAAGGGTAGCTTTGAGAAATATAAAAATATAAAAATTAGTGTTCCACTTTTTTGAGGAGGAAGATCCATGATAGGCACACGTTCTTTCATGGCTAAGGGTGCGGAAGTCGAGCGCAAGTGGTATGTCATCGACGCCACAGACAAACACCTTGGCCGTCTGGCAGTTCAGGTAGCCCGTATCCTTTCGGGAAAACACAAACCTACTTATACGCCTCACGTTGATACCGGCGATTTCGTCGTGGTGATCAACGCAGAGAAGGTCGGACTCACAGGCAAAAAACTCCTGCAGTCCACAATCACTACACATAGCCTTTACCCCGGCGGACTTAAGACCCTCACCTACCAGCAGGTCCTTGAGCGCCGTCCGGAGCGTCTGATCGAAAGGGTCGTATGGGGCATGCTTCCCAAGACCAAGCTCGGACGCGATATGTACCGCAAACTTAAAGTATATGCCGGTCCGAGCCATCCTCATCAGGCTCAGAAGCCCGAGCAGATAGACTAGGAGATAGGGGTGTAAACTATGGCAGTTAAAAAGACAGAGACAGCAGCCCCGGTATCCTTCATTTGGGGTACGGGGAGAAGAAAGAACGCTATCGCCCGCGTACGTATCTGCGAAGGTGACGGTAAATTCCTTATCAACAACAGAGAGGTCAATGATTATCTTCCCAGATATTATTGGGCCTCACTTGCGCTCCAGCCCCTCAAGGTAGCCGGAGTTGAGGGCAAGATCGACGTATTCGTCAACGCACACGGCGGCGGACTTACCGGTCAGGCTGGCGCGGTGCGCCTCGGTGTTGCGAGGGCCATCCTTAAGATGTACCCTGCAGCGCGTCCCTCGCTTAAGAAGGCGGGACTTCTTACCCGCGATTCACGCATGGTCGAGCGTAAGAAGGTCGGACTCAAGGGCGCAAGAGCTAACAAGCAGTTCTCAAAGCGTTAGTTTTACTCTTTGCTCAGTATTCAGGGCATCCCGGGCCGCAAGCTGCGCCCGGGATGTTTTTTTGCCGTTTTCCGCGGCGATGCAGTCTGATCATGAAGCGGATACACAGCCAAGTCCTGCAGGATATATTCTCAAGGCAAAAGACCTGTTTTGTCTTATTAATTATCCTGCCACGGGGAAATAATGATAAATTTCAGCTTGACCTGACGGAGGTCAAGCACTAAACTTTACGCGAGAAAGTAATATTTCGGGAAATACCCGAAGGAAGGAGCAGTCCATGGATAGTTCCAGTCCCAGTCCTGAACCTCAAGGAAACTTAGTGAATATTTTCTAGCCCGGGCTGCACTTTTTTGAAAGCACCCGGCGCTGCCGGGTGTGAAGTTTCTGCAAATTTCCTTTCGTTTTATCCCTTCACTCCCGTCGAACTTTTAAATTATCAGCTGAACTGCACGACATGACGGCATCTTTTTATGGCATGGCCCGGCATGTGTATTATCGCGCAGTTCGGAACGCGCAGAAATTTATAAAAGAGCGGGGAGGAGATACCAATGCTTAAAATAACCAAAACTTTTGAAGACAGGCTTCATGATATAGATCCGGACAACATCGAATCCGGCTCCTGGATCAGCCTGATAAAGCCTACGGCAGAGGAGCTTCTGCTCACCGAAAGGATAACAGGAGCCCCCCAGGACTTCATAAGATCAGCTCTTGACCCTGAAGAGTCCTCCCGCATAGAGATAGAAGACAATCACATACTTGTGCTCATAAACGTTCCGGTCAACCATGAAGCGAGCCCCGGGGAGTATGACACCATACCGCTTGGAATGGTCGTGACCCCGGATTATTTTGTTACGATCTGCCAGGAGTACAACGAAGTCCTTCAGAGTTTCAAAGGGACTAGGTACAGATACTTCAGCACGTTCAAAAGGACGAGGTTTCTGTTCCAGCTGCTGTACCACTCGGCGCTGCTCTTCCTTAAAGACCTGCGCCAGATGGCGAGGAAATCCGACAAAATAGAACACGATCTCAGACTCTCGATGAAGAACGAGGAACTGTTCCAGCTCCTGGACCTCCAGAAGGGGCTTACCTACTACTCGATGTCGCTCCGGTCGAACAGGGTCGTCGTCGAGCGTCTGCTGCGGCTGTGCTCTAACCCTCAGGTCAGCCACCTTATCAAGATCAGGGAAGAGGACGAGGATCTCCTCGATGACGTCAGGGTCGAATATGACCAGGCGATAGAGATGGCCCAGATACAGACCGATGTCCTTGCCGGAATGATGGACGCGTTCGCCTCCGTCATCTCGAACAACCTCAACATGGTCATGAAGTTCCTTGCCTCTGTTACGATCGTTATTTCGATACCCACAATGATCTCAAGCTTCTTCGGAATGAACGTCCCTGTTCCCTGGACATCACATCCGCTGGGGTTTTACATAGTAGGATTCGTATCCGTTGTTCTTACGATAGCGGCGACTGTGATACTCTGGAAAAAACGGTTTTTCTGATCAAAATCTCTGCCCGCACCGCTGCCGCGGCT
>DBRW01000059.1 GCA_002306075.1 Synergistaceae bacterium UBA1358 | reverse complement strand
TAGCAGCTTTTAAGGCAGGACTCACAGGACCTGTCGTGGATGTTTACAACCCCGGAGGCCTCAACAGGGTATCGCTTTTGGAGGGACCCTCGGAAACCCTTCTTCCCGAACTTGAGGGCGGCGCTTCTTACATTGCGGAGATAGAGGCCTCGGAGGAAGCTTTAGAAAAGTATAATTAAATGTCAGCCGGCAAAAGGACTATAGGAACGATAGCCCTGTCTGTCCTTTTCTTGACTTATATTGGAGGAATAGATGTTATGCCTAAACCATGGTGGCGTGAAACGATAGAGACAGTATTTTGGGCGCTTGTCCTTGCGCTTGTCCTGAGGACTTTTGTGATACAGGCATTCTGGATCCCGAGCGGTTCGATGATACCGACACTTGAAGTCGGCGACCGCGTGCTTGTGCTCAAGTTTTGGTATGCAATGCCCAAAGTGGAGCCAAAGAGAGGCCAGATAGCCGTATTCAAATATCCGGTAGATCCCAGAAGGGATTTCGTCAAGCGGATTATCGGACTTCCGGGAGACAAAGTAGAGATCAGGAACGGGACGGTATATGTAAATGACAAAGAGGTATTCGAGCCATATGTAAAGAACAAGGATACCTTTGACATGCCGCCTCAGACAGTTCCGGAAAAGAGCTACTTCTGCCTCGGCGACAACAGGCCCAACTCTCAGGACGGAAGGTTTTGGGGATATGTCCCGAGAAACTTCTTCAGAGGGCCGGCAGTCTTCAGGTACTGGCCTCTCAATAGGATAGGACCGATAGAATAGATGGGTCGGACTGTATGGTTTCCCGGTCATATGGCGAAAGGCAGGCGACAACTTCAGGCGCTTGCCGATAATATCGATTTGATCCTGGAGGTTCGGGACGCCAGGGCCCCGGACCTCTCTTCGTCTCCCTTACTGAGTCTCTTTGCTCCAAAGATAAAAACGTGGGTCATCCTCTCAAAAGCGGACCTGGCGGATCCCTCTGTCACAAAAATGTGGACCGACCACCTGAAAGCCAAAAACCTTCCGGCATGGCCGCTGGACCTTCGCAAGGGAGGGCTAAGCCAGATCCGGAAAGAGCTCAGGGAGAAGAAACCAGCTTTCCGCGATCTGAGGATGGCGGTCGTGGGTATCCCCAACGTGGGCAAATCGATGCTGATAAATCAGTTGGTAGGGAGAAAAGCGGCCCCTGTGGGAGGCATACCCGGAATAACCAAAGGAGTCTCCTGGTTCAGAGGAGACGGCTTCCTCCTTGTCGACTCACCGGGGATACTTGATCCGCACAGCGACGCAAGAGCGCATCGGATCATATCGTGGATCGGTTCCACCAGAGGACAGGTAATAGGCAGCTGGGAAGAGCACGCCAAAGAGTGCATCTCTTTCCTCATTAATAAAAACCTCTGGAAAGGGGTGGAGTCGGCGTGGGGGATCAAGCCGGAGGGAAGTCCGGCTGAAATACTTGATTCCGTCGGAAGGCGCCTTGGAAAGCTCCTCCCGGGAGGGATCACGGACATGGAGGCATCGGGCAGGATGTTCATAGACGCCTTCGCGACCGGAAAACTGGGCAGAATGAGCCTTGAAAAGCCGGACGACCCCCCGCTTTGGGAGTGCTTGCAATGATGGCTTCCGACGGTAAGGTGGTAGTCGCAGGGACCGATGAAGCAGGAAGAGGCCCGCTTGCGGGCCCGGTGGTCGCAGCCGCTGTGATACTGACGGACGAGCAGAGGAAATATCTCCTTTCAGAAGGGCTGAAGGATTCAAAAAAACTTTCCCCCCAAAAACGAGAGAAGCTTTTCGAAATAATATGCGGGAGCGGTGTGATGTGGAGAGCACAGGCCGCCTCGCCCGCCAGGATCGACAGGATCAACATCCTCCGCGCGTCCCTTTGGTGCATGAAGAGGTCTGTCGAACGTCTTGATACTGAACCGGATATGGTCCTTGTAGACGGCAACACGCTCATACCCGATCTCGGGATATACCAGAAGTGTGTGATATGCGGAGACGACATAGTCCCCTCTATCGCAGCCGCTTCGGTGATCGCCAAAGTTCTCAGGGACAGAGTCATGCAGACGCTTGACAGGATCTATCCCGAATATGGCTTCTGCTCGCACAAGGGCTACCCTTCTGCCGAACACAGAAGGATACTGCTTGAGATCGGCCCGTCCCCCGTACACAGGATCTCTTTCAGGGGAGTCGCAAAAGGAAGCGGGCCATGAGCCTCGAAAGGGCTCTAGAACGCTCCCTTCGGAAAATAAATAAGGATCTTGCATCAAAAACTTCAGGAAAAGACAGGCAACCCCCTTCTCCCACAGGCCCCCTTCACCTCCAAAGAGGAATATACGGAGAAGAGATGGCCACAAAATACCTCACTAAAATCGGATACAGAATAATAGCAAGAAATGTGAGCTGCCGGCACGGCGAGATAGACATCATCGCGTCTGACGGCGATGAGATCGTCTTTGTCGAGGTCAGGACAAGGAGCAAAGGCTGGATGATGCCTCCCGAATGTACCGTGGGACCGGAAAAGATGAAAAAACTCAAAAGAGCGGCAAGGATATGGACAGAAAAGAGAAATTACACAGGGTTCTGGCGCATCGACCTTATCGCCGTTACTCTGGATGATGACGAACTTTCCTCGATAGAACACATCAAAGAGATCACGGAGGGGATCGAATGAACTCTGTCTCAGGAATGACGCTGAAAGGCGTAAAAGCTGTCGCGGTGGAGGTAGAAGTCGAGATAACGGGAGGGCTTTTCAACATATCGGTCGTTGGACTGCCCGATGCCGCGGTCAGAGAAGCAAGGGAACGGGTAAGGGCGGCGCTAAGAAGCGTCGGCATAACCCTAAGGGGAAGGGTGGCCATAAACCTTGCGCCGGCAGACATCCCCAAAGAGGGTGCGCTGCTGGACCTTGCGATAGCCGTAGGCATCGCATCTGTTCAGGGTGGGGTAAGGGTAAAGAAGCCCTCTCTCTTCATAGGCGAGCTTGCCCTTGACGGAAGGCTGAGAAAAGTCAGAGGAGCTGTCCCTGCGGCATTTCTGGCTGTGGAAAAGGGATGGGATCTTTACATACCGGAAGAGAACGCCGCCGAAGTTTCTCTGGTCGAGGGAGTTTCTGCATGGAAGGTAAGATCGCTGGGAGAACTTTTCGCACATCTCAGGAACGAGATCGAACTGCCGGCAGTGGAACACTGCGAGGCTGACTATGCCCCTCCGCAGGCGGATCCTGACTTTGCCGATATAAAGGGTCAGTCCGTTGCGAAGAGGGCTCTTGAGATAGCGGCGGCGGGACATCACAACATTCTTCTTGTCGGGTCGCCGGGTTCCGGCAAAACTCTTCTTGCGAGGGCGCTGAAAGGCATACTTCCTCCGCTTTCTGACAAGGAGCTGATGGAAGTCCTGCTTCTCAGGAGCACTGTCGGCGATTCCGCATCCTCTGTCAGAGAGAGGCCCTTCAGGTCGGTACATCACACTGCGAGCGCAGTTGCCCTGTGCGGAGGAGGAACGACGCTCCGCCCCGGTGAGATAAGCCTTGCCTCCAGGGGGGTCCTATTTCTTGACGAGTTCCCTGAATTTACCAGGGATGTCCTTGAGGCGCTCAGGCAGCCTTTGGAGGACGGGCAGATAACCGTCTCGAGAGCCTCGGGAAGTGTCGTATACCCGGCGAAGGTCCTGATGGTGGCCGCGTGCAATCCATGTCCCTGCGGCTATTCCGGTGATCCTGTCGAACGCTGTACATGCTCTCCATCCGCACTCGAAAGGTACAGAAGACGCCTCTCCGGTCCCATATTGGACAGGATAGACCTGCATCTCTCGATACCCAGGCTCCTGCCCGAAGAGCTCGTGTCACTGGAAGGGAAGTGCGGCGAGAGCAGTGCCGAGGTAGCGGAAAGGGTGAGGAGGGCAAGGGAGATACAGACAAAGAGATGGTCACGGTACGGGATAGGTTCGAACTCAGAGATCCCGGAAAAACTGCTTCGCAGGAATATCACCCTTTCTCCGGAGGTGAAGGGGTTCCTGCTCCAGGCTCTCAACAGAGTGAGGCTCTCGGGAAGGGGCCTTTCGAGGATCCTCAAGGTCTCCCGTACGATAGCCGACCTTGACGCTGCCGAAGACATCAGGCTGGAACATATTGCCGAGGCGCTCAGTTACAGGGAGGGGGAGGCTCTTTCTTGGATGAAAAGCTAAGGATGCTTCTCCTTCTCAACACGCTTGACGGACAGGGAAGAAAGCTATGGGCGGCGTTAAAGAAAGGTCTGGCGTCGCCGGACGATCTGTGGAGATGCGACCCAAAGCTCTTTGCCGAACTTGAATTGACCGAAAAGGCGATCTTTGCCCTCAGATCAAGGATCGAAAAGAGATGGCCGGAGAATGAGATCGAAAAATGCATAAAACTTGGCATAAGGACGGTCTGTATAGACGACGAAGATTACCCCGCGGGACTGAAAGACCTCAAGGACCCACCCCTTGCCCTGTACTGGCGGGGAAAGGAAAAAAGCCTTCCGGTCAGGTGCGCCGGGGTGGTAGGTACAAGAAATGCAAGTGCCTACGGGAGGAGGATAGCCCTTAAAATAGGAGGACATTGCGCATCCGCAGGCATTGCGGTGATCAGCGGAGGGGCGTCGGGGGTAGACGGAAATGCGCACAGGGGGGCCTGTATCTCGGGAGGCAAGACTTTTGCCGTTTTCGGAACAGGGGTGGATGTGTATTTCCCCAGATCCAACGAGACATTGTTTGAGGAGATAATGGATCGAGGCGCTCTGATCTCCGAATTTCCTGTAGGGAGCGAAGGAGAACAGTGGCATTTTCCCAGGAGAAACAGGATAGTTGCTGCCGTCTCTTCAAAGCTGATAGTGGTCGAGGCTCCGCGTAAAAGCGGTGCGATGATAACGGCCGGACTGGCTGCGGAACTCGGACGGGAAGTGTGGTCGGTACCCGGAAGGATAGATGAAGAAAACGCCTCGGGAAGCAACAGGCTCATATTTGACGGGGCACATCCCCTTACCGACCTCAGGGATTTTTTCGGAATGTCCGGTACAGGGACATCAGCGCGCAGCGGCATGACAGAACGGGCGATGGAGGAGATCCCGCTATCTTCCAATGAGCGGGAAATATTGAAGGTACTTCGGTCCGTCGGAGGTCAGACGGTTGACAACATCGCTCTTGAGGTTAAAATGAGCGCCGCTGACATTTTGAAAACGATTGCAATTTTATCTGCAAAAGGAATAATATGTTCTTCGGGCTCAGGCCGGTTCAGCGTGAAAGTTTGAGAGAGGTGCATCGGATGGCGACTGTAAAAAAGATCAATGAAGATAAAAAAACGAAAATAATTGCTGAAAATGGGGCGCCTCTTACAAAGTCTGCTCCCAAAAAGAAGGCTGCAGCGACAGCCGTCACATCGGCAAATAAGAAGACCTCCCTCAAAACCGCAAAGAAAACGGCATCAAAAAGGCCGTCCGGAGGAAACGGAGCTCATTCTTTAAAACAGTACGAGGGAAAGACCCTTGTTGTCGTCGAATCTCCGGCAAAGGCAAAGACCCTTGAAAAAATACTGGGCAGCGGCTACAAAGTCCTTGCAAGCGTGGGACATGTGAGGGATCTGCCTAAGGGCCGTATAGCCATTGATATCGAAAACGGTTTTGAGCCTGAATACATTCAGCTGAGGGGCAAGGGAGACATAATCAAGAAACTTAAGAGTGCCTCTCAGGCAAGCGGCAGAACACTCCTCGCATCCGACCCTGACAGGGAAGGAGAAGCTATTGCATGGCACCTGGCATATCTTCTTGACATAGACCCTGGATCTAAGTGCAGGATAAGGATGCAGGAAATAACCGAACACGGTGTGACCGCGGCCGTAAAGGAACCTGATCACATAGACATAGACAGGGTGGATGCGCAGCAGGCGCGCCGTGTTCTTGACAGGCTGGTCGGATACCAGCTCAGCCCCCTTCTCTGGAACAAGGTCAAACGGGGACTGTCTGCCGGAAGGGTCCAGTCGGTGGCTCTTCGGATCATCTGTGAGCGCGAAGATGAGATCGAAAAGTTCATACCCGAAGAGTATTGGCTGATAGATGTAGAATGCCACAGTTCAGACGGCACAAGAAAGTACAGGCTGAGGGCCGACAAATACCTCGGGAAACCTCTCTCTCTGCATACTGAAAAAGAGGCTTCCCGTGTCGTTGAAGAGATAGAAAAGTCAGGGCTGCTTGTGGATGAATTCAGGACCAAGGAAAGCCCCAGACCGGCGCTGCCTCCTTTCAAGACAAGCACTCTTCAGCAGGAGGCGTCGAGAAGGTGCGGTTTCACCCCGGGCCGGACCATGCGTATCGCTCAGTCGCTCTATGAAGGCGTGGACATCCCAGGAAGAGGCCCGGTCGGACTGATAACATACATGCGCACCGACAGTCTGAGGATCTCCCCCGAAGCGGTCGAATCGTCTCAAAAATTCATACTTGAAAATTACGGTAAGAATTATCTGCCGAAGAGCGTCAACACGTTTACATCAAAGTCAAGGTCTCAGGATGCCCATGAGGCTATCAGAGCCACGGATCCCTTTATCACCCCCGGATCGGTAAAAGATTGTCTCACTCAGGAGCAGTACAGGCTGTATGAACTGATATGGAGCCGTTTCATAGCCAGTCAGATGGCACCCGCGATCATTGCGAGGACGATGTTGATCTGCACAAGCGGGGATTATTCACTCAAACAGTCGGGCGCTGCCGTAGTCTTTGACGGGTGGGGGAAAGTCTTCCCGCTTGGAGTCAAGGATGCAGATATGAAACCGGCTGTAAAGGGCGAGCGGCTCACCATAGAAAAGGTGCTCAGCGAGCAGCGTTTTACCCTGCCGCCTTCGAGATATACAGAGGCAGGGCTTGTCAAGGCACTGGAAGAAAAGGGGATAGGCAGGCCTTCGACATACGCCGCCATAATCAACACACTCTCCGTCAGAGGGTACGTTGACAGGGGAGAAGAGGATAAAAAACTGATCCCGACAAAGCTTGGAAAACTTGTCAACACTTTCCTGGTCAGGTACTTCTCGAGCCTCATAAACGTGGATTTCACTGCAATGATGGAGGAAGAACTGGACAGGATCGAGACCGGAGAACTCAAGTGGAAAAATGTGGTAGGAGAGTTCTGGAACGGCTTCAAACCTGTCCTCGACGACGTAACCGCACACGCGGAGAGCATGAGGCCAGAACCTGAGCTTGTCGGGGAGAAATGCCCTGAATGCGGCAGGGATCTGGTAGTCAAAAGCGGAAGGTTTGGCGAATTCATAGCATGCTTAGGCTATCCGGACTGCAAATATACCAGGAACATAGTGAGAACGACAGGTATCAAGTGCCCCAAATGCGGAGAAGGAGAACTTGTCAGAAGGCGGGCCGCAAAAGGCAAAGTCAAGGGGAGGATGTTCTACGGCTGCAACAGATACCCCGACTGCGATTTCATAACCTGGAAGAAGCCCGGAAAAACGGAAGGGGAAGGCTCTGAACCGGAGGAACAGGAAATCGACAATGGAAGTTCAGAGATCTGAGACGGTCATCGTAATAGGGGGAGGACTCGCCGGCTCTGAGGCTGCCTGGCAGCTTGCCTGGCGCGGTTTCAAGGTGCGCCTTTACGAGATGAGGCCGAAGAGCAATACTCCCGCGCACAACACTCCGTTCCTCGGAGAGCTGGTCTGCAGCAATTCCCTGGGGGGAGAAAAACCGACGACTCCGGCAGGCATACTGAAATCAGAGCTTAAGCTCCTGAACAGTCTGATAATGGAATGTGCGCAGAAAAGCAGGGTCCCTGCCGGGAACGCGCTTGCCGTCGACAGGGATGTCTTTGCACGTCTGGTCGATTCTTCAGTATCATCGCATCCAAACATAGAAGTCATAAAGGAAGAGGTGACTGAACTTCCCGAAGGTCCGGCGATCATCGCCACCGGTCCTCTCACAAGCGGATCCTTTGCCGAAAACCTCAAAAAACTCGTAGGGGATGATCTCCTCTATTTTTACGATGCAGTTGCTCCGATAGTGACGCTTGAGAGTGTAGATCCGAAGTTCTCCTTCAGGGGAAACAGATATGGGGAGAGCGGAGACTATATAAATTGTCCCATGGACGAAGAGACTTACCTTGCATTCTGGAATGCTTTGGTAAATGCGGAGACCGCTCCGAGACATGACTTTGAAAATGAGGAAGCAAGACACTTTGAGGGATGTCTTCCTGTCGAAGTCATTGCGAAGAGGGGAGAGAAGACACTTCTTTTCGGGCCGCTCAGGCCTGTAGGCTTTACCGACGGCAAAGACGGAAGAGAGTATTGCGCCGTAGTGCAGCTTAGGCAGGACAACGAAGAAGGTACCCTCTACAACATGGTCGGTTTTCAGACCAACCTCAAATGGGGGGAGCAGGAAAGGGTCTTCAGGATGATCCCTGCGCTCAGAAACGCCGAGTTCGTAAGAAAGGGCGTAATGCACAGGAATCTTTTCATATGCGCGCCGTCAGTGCTTGACGGATATCTGAGACCGAAGGGCAGAGAGGATATTTTCCTGGCCGGGCAGATGACAGGTGTCGAGGGATATGTGGAAAGCACCGCCATGGGATTGGCATCCGCCATCTTCATGACAGCGCTGATCAGGGGCCTTCCCATGCCCGAATTCCCTAAGACGACCGCTATCGGGTCGCTCCTCAATTACTTAAAAACCGCGATGCCCAAGACCTTCCAGCCGATGAACGTAAATCTCGGGATATTCCCAAAACTTGAGGGCAAAAAAATAAAGAAACGGACCGAAAGGTGCGAGGCCTATCACGAGAGGGCGATA
>DBRW01000068.1 GCA_002306075.1 Synergistaceae bacterium UBA1358 | reverse complement strand
AATGGGCAACCTCCTACTCGATTCATTTCATGCCGAGCGATATTATTTTTGCGAAGGCCTTTTCAGGCGTGATATCTACGATTTTGATCCTTTCCTCGGGGAAGAACAGGACAAGTCCAGTCGTCGGGTTGGGAGAAGTGGGAACGAATACAGTGACAGTGGTACTTCCGTCTTCTTCGGTCTCCCTTTTCGTGACAAAGCCTATCATATAGCCCTCACCGCAGGGCACCCTCGCAGTCCCGAGATATCCTCTCTCTCCCGATCCGGTCGTCAGGGTCCGGACCATATCCTGGAAGGTCGAATACCATCCGCCTATCACCGGGATCTTTGAGATGACCTGATCTACAAAAGTAAGGAACCACTTCTCTCTTCTCCGAAGCTTCCTGCCGGTGTAGATCAGCATTATAACTATGATGATCGTTATCGCGACAGTAGTCTCCACTGACTCCGTAAGCCCGAAGATCATCCTGCCGAGGGCCTTGGAAAACAGTATGAGGTAATAGAAGATGAACACGAATACCGTCAGCGGGATGAACGCGATACATCCCAGGAAAAAATCTTTGGCGATCCTTACCAGTTTTGACCCGGAAGCGGCAGTTCTCTTTTCTTGTTCTTTATCGTTCTCCATCTTGATCACTCCAAGACTTGTCAATTTGCTGATTTCTGGGATATCCTTAGCTCACATGCGATCAACGGGAGGCATCCTCGAATGTTATACCAGATAACAAGGTTTATTGTTGCGATCTATTTTACCCTCTATCACCGTCTTACGGTGAGCGGAAAAGAAAAAATACCCAAGGACATACCGGTCATAGTTGCGTCGAACCATGCCAGCTATCTTGACCCTCCATTGATCGGGTATACGTTCTGTCCAAGGGTGCTCAAATTCGTTGCATGGGAAAAACTTTTTAAGTTCCCGCCGTTCGGGGCATATCTGAGGAGGATGGGAGCAGTCCCTGTCTCGCCTGAGGATAAAAACAGCTCGGCTGCCCTCCTCAGGATGATCATGGGCTTCATCCATGAGGGATACAGCGTATATATTTGCCCCGAGGGACACAGAACGGAGGACGGTACTCTCCAGCCCCTTGAGGGCGGTGTGGCCATACTGTCGCTCAAGACCGGTGCCCCGGTCGTCCCCGTATGGGCTGGTGGCACTTTCAGAGCAATGGCTCCCCACATGAAATATCCCAGGCCGAGAAAACTCTATGTTGTCTACGGAGATCCCATCTTCCCTTCACAGATCCCGCAGGAGCTGAATGAGAAGGAAAAACGCAAATACATCCTCGATAAGATCGAAGAGTTCTATGTAGAAATGGATGCGAAGGACAGAGAAAAATATCCCAGATAGCGAAAGCTCAGGCGGAATGAGGAAGGCGCTCCTGATCACCGCGGGAGCTCTCTCCCTGATGCTCGGCGGCATCGGGATCTTTGTCCCGCTGCTTCCGACGATGCCGTTCGTGCTGCTTGCGGCTGTATGTTTCGCAGGGAGCAGCCCTGCCATGCACAGGTGGCTCTGCAGGTCACGCTTTTTCGGAGAGTATATCGAGAATTATCGGACGAACGCGGGAGTCAGCAGGTCGGTAAAAGTAAGAGCGATCGTCTTCCTCTGGGCAGGTCTCGGACTGTCCGCGGCATTCGTGCGTAAGCCGCCTGTACTGATCATCCTTGCCGCAGTCGGGATCTGTGTCAGCACACATTTGCTCATGATGAAGACAAAAACAGAGGACGGGGAGATCTGTCGGCCTGAATAAAAGTCCGGACGGACATCAGTCTGTTTTTCGTGCCAGGTCTTTCAGTCCCTGCAGTTCCTCGGGAGAGATATTTCCGGAGATCCACGACGAGTATACGGAATTGTTTTGGAGAAGCGGTTCGTCTCTGAGCTCAGGCAGCTTTTCAGCGGCCCTTTCAAATGATGGAGTCCCCGGTATCGGAGAGAACTCGGCCAGCTTTGGCCTTCCCCCCGCAGTGCGCACAAAGTTTATGGTCTCCGCCACCGAAGCGATGTCCTGTCCCGGAAGCCCGAGTAGGATATATGTCTCGCAGTCGTCGCGCGAATAACCCGCATCAAGAAGGTGTCTCACAGCCTTTAAATACTCTTCCCTCGCCACCTTGTCCGAACCCGCGCCGGCGATCCCGGGGTCGATGCTTTCAAGCGAGAGCCTGATGGTCCGAAATCCGGTCTCCCTGAGTACCGCTGCGCACTCACCGTCTATCTCCCTTACATGCAGCCCGTTGGGGGTGTGGAAAGAGAGGTCATTTCCGTATCGCGACCTAAGTTCACGGCAGAGTGGGTAAAAATATCTCTCCTTATCCAGAAGCAGTGCGTCGTCGTAGAATGCGAAGTCTTTGGCCCCGAGAGAGACCTGGAGATCTGTCTCACGGAGAACGGAGTGAACGGGCCGTCTCAGATGATCGGGCCAAAGGAGCCGTGATGCGCAGTAACTGCACGAGAGGGGACATCCGAAGGACGTCATCGTGATACCGTAAGGAAGCTCCTCATAAAGGTCCATCGCCGGGTATGGAACGTCCGGGATCCAGTGTCCGCTGACTATCCGGTCCGCCCCGAGTTTTTTCGCATGTCCGGGGCAAAGTTTCGGATAAGTGCCTCCAAGTATTATCGGGACCTCAGGCAGTTCTTTTTTTAGTATCGAAATGATCCACTTCGTCCCGCCGTACCAGTAAGTCATGGCCGAAGTAAGAAATATGACATCCGGCCTTGGGATATCAGCCAGTCTCTCTTTTACACACTCTTCGGACAGCCCGAACCTGTAGTATTTCCTTTTGATCCCGCTGTACACGGGAGGCTTTTCGATCTCCACGCGGCCGATCTTCTCGCGTCCGAAAGATATTTTGCCG
Organism: Synergistaceae bacterium UBA1358; assembly: GCA_002306075.1. Lineage (GTDB taxonomy): Bacteria > Synergistota > Synergistia > Synergistales > Synergistaceae > Caenicola. The sequence goes on along the minus strand of DBRW01000068.1, from coordinate 2,308 downwards.
ACAGCGGCCTCATGTATGCAGTCGATCAGAGAGACCTCATTGCCGTTTGCCCTCATCTTCTCAAGGAGATAAAGAAGGCCTGCGGGCTTCGACCAAAGATCAAAAAAGGCGAAGTCCTCCACCGGAGGGTTGATCCCCAGTATCCTTCGCCCACTCATCGATAATATTTCGTTGAAATCGGTCTCGGTGGTGATCGTTCTCAAGGCCTCTCTTATCTACTTGTTTATGATCCAAAGAAGCATATCATGCTTTTCGGCGTTAAATTTTTCGAGCTTGTCCATTTCGGGCTGGTAGGGCATCCCTGAAAAAGTGTCCCCGTAAAGAGCGACCTTGTCTGCCTGTTTTTCTATCGATCTTTTCACGCCGTCATCCAACTCGCGCAGGTCTGCGACTGAGAACGCAATGCTGTGATCGTCGGATGCCCTCATCGCTCCGACCCAGTATCCTTCACCTTTGGCGGTCAGGTCGCTGTATTTTTCCGGTCCCGGAGATCCGGGCGGCATCGCCGTGTAGGCGGTCCCGTTGTAATACCATACCGGCCAGCTCCCGTTATCGGCCCAGTACATGAGTGCCGCGGCCTTCATGTTCCTGAGGTCCGCTATGATCCTTGCCGCCTTTGCCGAATCGGTCGAAGCTCCCGCGGACAGCAGCAGCATGCCCGCGAGTATTCCTATGATGATCACTGTTACAAGGAGTTCCACAAGGGTAAAGCCCTTCTTTTTTGAAAATATCCCAGGTTTTTTTCGTGACATTCCCTTGAGCCTCCTCTAAGTTCTTTTCACACACCAGGATATTATATTCCTTATATATTCAAGTCAACCTATGCGACATTTCTGATCCGTATCATTATGAGATAATGAGTCAAGTGGTCCGACCACATAAAACCCCAAATTTATATTTTGAAATAAACAATAATTGTACTGATTACTGACTTTGTCTCTGCACAGCAAAGGTTTTTGCAGATCCGCCATTTGGTCTGTACCAGTGCGGATCGGCTGCCCAAGGCGATCCGCGGGGCAAATAGGCGTAAATATCTGCTGCGGTTGAATTATCAGACTATTTAGACTATGTTTTTGTCCTTGAATTTTTCTTTGCAGCATGTTATAAAGTATACTGGGTGGTCCAGGAAAGGAGTTTTTTCACATGATCGAAACTCAAGTCGCACGGGGAACCCGTATCTACGAGAAGGTAGTAGAAAAATTAAAGGAGTCCATTTCAAAGGGCGAAATACTGCCGGGAGATCCGCTTCCCTCCGAAAGACAGCTTATGGACGATTTCGGGGTCAGCAGGAGTTCTTTGAGAGAGGCCTTCAGGGTAATGGAACTGCTGGGGCTGATCGAATCGGTCCCGGGCAAGGGCCGTTTTGTGCGCCATCCCAAATCACAGGCAGATTATGAAAAAAGTATCCGCCTCGAGGACTCCGCGGTACTCGAACTTATGGAGGCCCGCCGGATACTCGATCCCGCAATAGCGGCCGAAAGTGCGATGAGAGCCACTCCGTCAGACCTTACGAGGCTGCTTCGTGTACTTACCGCCACCGAGAAAAGGCTCGGAGACCCCAATCTGAGAGCCCAGTCCGATTTTGACTTCCACCTGGCGCTTGCCGAAGCGACACACAACTTTGTATTCGTGAACATAACCAGGATGAACTTTGATCTGATCATGGCGACCCACGACAAGATATACAACCTCCTTGACGACAAGGAGGCCTTCCTGGCTGAACACCGTGAGATGTACGAGGCTATCCTTGATCATAACGTTGAACTGGCCAGGGAGATGGCGTCAAACCATATCGACAGGATATACAAGACGCTGCACAAGGGCATCGCGGCTAAGTAACTGCTGGCCGACCGGACATAAAGCAACAGGCAGATCAGAAAAACAACATAAAAACGGGAGGAATAATGATGGAGAAAAGAATCAGAGAGCTGTTCCCTGAAATCGAGTGGATCAAGGATAAGGGCATGCAGGACAAGGTCGTGGCTTCTTATGTCGACGCACTTAAGATCGGCGGCTGGGAACCCGATGACATGGATAAAATCCCATTCACCCTTCTTATCCCCAATTGTCCCTTTACATATCTGGATCACGTCAAAGGCGTTACCCGCATCGCGAAAAAGGCGATGGACGAGTTCAATGCCATCTACTCCGCAAAGGATCCAAAGTTCACGCTGGACAACGATCTTCTCGTAGCCGGAGCTCTTCTCCATGACGTAGGCAAGCTCGTCGAGTACGAGAAGAACGCAGCGGGGGAAACAGTCAAATCAACAATGGGCAAGAACCTTCGCCACCCCTTCTCAGGGACCGT
>DBRW01000044.1:6987-25327 GCA_002306075.1 Synergistaceae bacterium UBA1358 | reverse complement strand
TATAATATCAATCAACATCAATAGCAGAGATACGGTTTCCTTGAAGGGGGAGATCCGGGATTGAAAATATCCGCGAGCAATAAAAAAAGAAATCTGATAATAGCAGTGCTGGTCGCAGTATCAGCACTGTCTGCATACTTTCTTTTCGTCGGATCGGGTGCAAAAGACAACAGAGTGAAAGCCTCCGGGACTGTCGAGGTCACGGAGCTGAGCCTCTCGCCGCAGGCAGGGGGAAGGATACTTGAGCTCAACATCAAAGAATCGGACCACGTCAAAAAAGGGCAGCTGATAGCGAGGCTGTCACTTGACGGTGCGGAACACGATGTCGTGATGGCCGAGGCTGCGCTTTCTGCGGCGAAAGAGCAGCTGCTCGAGCTCCAGAACGGATTCAGAAAAGAGGACATCTCCAGGGCCGAGGCCGAGTATGAGCTCAGAAAGACACAGTACGAACAGGCTGTAAAAGACGAAAAGCGCTTCAGGGAGCTTGCGGACGATGGTGTTGTGCCCGTAAGGGAAGCCGAGCTCTACGAGGAAAACGCAAAATTGAAGATGAACGCGATGAAAATGGCATACGAGAACTTCTCCATGCTAAAAAGAGGAATGAGGACTGAGCAGATAGAGGCAGCCAAAGCAAATGTCAAAAGAGCCGAGGCAGCTCTTCTCAAAGCTAAGACCCTGGTAGGCTATAAGGAATTTTACTCTCCCGCGGAAGGGGTCATCCTTACAAAGAACTATGAGGTCGGTGATGTGATCAGCCCGGGCACCCCTATCGCGACCCTCGGGATAATGACCGACTGCTGGATCAAGCTGTACATACCATCGACCCAGCTCGGTCTCGTGAAGCTAGGAGGAGCGGCAGAGGTCACGGTCGATGCTTACCCGAATAAAAAGTTCAAGGCCGTCGTGACCGAGGTCAACCAGCAGGCGGAGTACAACCCGAGGCTTTCCCTTACCCAGAGCGAGCGCTCGAACATGGTATTCTGGATAAAACTCTCTGTGGAGGATCCCGAAGGCATCCTCAAACCGGGTATGCCTGCAGATGCCGTGATACTATGACTTCGGACGGAGACGAAATATACCTCTCCTATAAAGGGGTAAGGAAGAGCTTCAACGGTGTCCCGGCGCTCGATGGGGTGGATCTGGAGGTCCGCAGGAGTGAGATATTCGGATTCATCGGACCCGACGGTGCAGGCAAGACCACATTGATCAGGATGGCAATGGGGATAACCGATCCCGACTCGGGAGAGTGTACCCTTCTGGGGATGAAGGACAGGCGCAGGGCAAGGATCAGCGCCGGATATGTCCCCCAGCTTTTCAGTCTATATACCGATATGACTGTCAACGAGAATATTGCCCTTTTCGGCTCCCTTTACGGTACGGCAAAGGAAACGGCGCTTCAAAGAGCGGAGGACATACTCAAACGGACGGGCCTCTGGCCTTTCAGGGAAAGGCTGGTCGGGAACCTTTCCGGAGGCATGAAGCAGAAGCTCGCCCTTGCGTCCGGATTGATGCATACTCCGGAGATCCTCTTCCTTGACGAACCGACGACCGGCGTAGATCCCGTCGCACGGAGGGAGTTCTGGGCGATACTGTACGAACTTAACAGACAGGGGCTAACGATAATCGTATCCACTCCCTATATGGACGAGGCCGAGCTCTGCACCAGGAAGATGTTCATCAGCAACGGCAGGATACTTGACGTGGGGACGTCGGAAGAATTGCTTGACCGTTACGATAAGAAGATCCTCGTGCTTGAACTTGATGAAAGAAGGGCAAAGGATTGGCTGCTGAAGTGTTCTCACGTATGTGACGCGAACCTTTTCGGCAGCACTTACCACATAGTTGTGGATGATGTCGGGGCGGCAGCCGCTGATATAAGGAAAGAACTTGAACTTAGATACAGTCCGGCCCCGGAACTTACAGAGGCGACGCCGAGCCTTGAAGATCTGTTCGTTGCCTTTTCCGGAGGTGTGACCTCTTGCCGCGCGCAGCAGTAGAGACAAGGGAACTGACAAAGAAATTCGGCAGCTTTACTGCCGTGGACCATATAACGATGTCGATAGAAGAGGGATCGGTCTACGGTTTCCTCGGACCCAACGGTTCGGGAAAATCCACGACAATAAGGATGCTTTGCGGTCTTCTTGCCCCGACATCCGGAGTCGGACTGGTCCTTGGCATGGACCTCGCCCGGGAGGGAAGGAAGATCAAGGACCAGGTGGGCTATATGTCCCAGAAGTTCAGCCTCTACCCTGAAATGACCGTCATCGAAAACCTGGAGCTCTATTCCGGCCTGTACGGTCTTACGGGTCCGGATAAGAAGAAACGCATTGAGGAAATGCTGGCGCTTGCAGGTCTCGGCGGACGCGAGGATGAATATGCCGGGAGGCTTTCGGGAGGCTGGAGGCAGAGGCTCGCACTGGGATGCGCTATACTGCACAGGCCTAAGATACTCTTCCTGGACGAGCCTACCAGCGGAGTGGACCCGAAGGCCAGGAGGCTCTTCTGGGACATAATATACGATCTCGCGGCGGACGGAACGACTGTCATGGTTACCACTCATTTCATGGACGAAGCGGAGCACTGCGACAAGGTCGCCTTTATATACTTCGGCGGCCTCATCGCAGACGATACTCCGGCAAATCTGAAAAAGCTGATCCCCGGCAGACTGTATGAGATAGGATCCGACAACGCCTTCGATCTGCTTGCGAAGATCGCTCAGGGAGCAGTGGGACCTGTGACCGATTCCTACTTTTTTGGAGAGAAGATCCACCTGCTTGTGGACAAAGACAGGGAAATCGAAGCAGAAGGGATATTCAGAGGGGCTTCGATAAAAGAGATATCCCCCTCAATGGAGGATGTATTTACATATCTTGTGAAGAATGAATCCGGAAGGGATCTTGGCAGCGGAAGGATCTCCGGTGCGGGCGAGATAAGGCCTGCGATCGCACCGGCCGGTCCTGTGAAAGAGGGATAACGATGGGATTTGGCAGACTGCGTGCCCTTATAGTCAAGGAGTTCATACAGGTCCTGAGGGACAGGCTCACCCTCGCGATGCTGATATTCATGCCTGTCGCACAGCTGCTGATATTCGGTTTTGCCATAAACACGGATGTCAAACATCTTAACACCGCGATCTTTGATCAGTCCAAGTCACAGGAGAGCCGTGAGATCATACAGAGTTTTACGGCCAGCAACTATTTCGACATAAAACTATATGCAAACAGCATCAAAGAGGTGAACAGGGCTGTCGGATCGGGAGCGGCCAAAGTCGGACTTATCATACCTCCCGATTATGCCCAGAGGATAAAGGGCGGGAGAGTGGCGTCGATACAGCTGATAATCGATGCGACAGACAATATGTCGGCATCGTCTGCGATGGCCGCGGCCCAGACCATAGGTATGCTAAAGTCGCAGGAGATACTCAGCGACAAGTTCAGACGGATGGGGTTTGAGATGCCTCCCCAGACTGTCGATATAAGGATCCGCCCCTGGTATAATCCGGATTTTATAACCTCATGGTATCTGGTCCCCGGAATAATGGGACTGCTTCTGACCATAACACTTATCACGATGATGGCGATGGCCATAGTCAGGGAGAGCGAACAGGGAACGCTGGAACAGCTTCTGGTGACGCCGATGCATACCTGGGAGCTGCTGCTGAGCAAGATACTTCCGTACATAATCGTAGGATACATACAGATCATAGTATCCATAACGGTGGGGATGGGTGTGTTCAAAATGCCCTTCCTCGGGAGCAAGACGCTCTTTTTCGTGCTGACCTTCTTCTATGTGGTAGCCAACCTGTCTCTCGGGATAATGATATCGACCTTCGTCCAAAACCAGATGCAGGCCCTTCAGCTTTCGATATTCCTTATACTCCCAAGCGTACTGCTCTCTGGGTTCGTCTTTCCCACCGAGGCGATGCCCGGTATATTCCGCTATCTTGGAGAGTGCCTTCCCATAACATATTACATAAGGCTCTCCAGGCAGATAATACTGAAGGGAGGAGGGTTCGAACTGGTATGGAAGGACACCCTGGCGCTCTGTGCGTATATCGCCGTGATGTTTTCTTCGAGCATAGTCATGTTCAAGAAACGTTTTGTGCCATGATCTGCAGGAGGCAAAAAATAATGATAAAAAGATCCTTCTTTAAAATAGTGACGGTTTCCCTGCTTATGATCGTTTCATTTGCCGGGTGCTCTTTCTCCGCTGAGCCGGAAGAGCTGGAGAGGCTGATCATGCAGGCAAAGGAAGCAAACCCGCTGATATCGGCCGCAGAGGAGAGAGTCATACAGGCACAGGGCGCACTTCAGGAAGCCGGTGCGAAGATGGGACCTAAATTTGGCGTGGGAGTCGCCGGGATATGGCCGAGGGACAGGATCATCCCCATAGACGGCCTTCCGCTCGGTTTCGGGAATGTCTACGTGGCCGCTGCGGGTTTCGTACAGACGATATACGCAGGCGGATCACTGATCGCATCGAAAGAGGCCGCGCAGCTCGCAATAGATACAGCGAAGGCCGAAAAAGAAAGGATAAGCCAGACAGTTGCGAATTCCGTCAGCATTGCCTACTACAACTGGAGGAGGGCCTGTGCGAAAAAGGCGGTGGCAGAAGAGGCCCTGAAGCTTGCCAAAGACCATCTCGGAAGGGCCGAGAAGCTCTTCGTTTCAGGAGTGGTTGCTAGGGGAGATGTGCTCAGGAGCAAGGTCGCGGTAGCCGATGCCGAGCTTGCCCTGATAAGGTCGGATAACGCAGTGGACCTGTCTCTGACGGCCCTTGAAAGAGCTGTCGGATCAAGACCGGAAGTCACGGAAACGGCGGATGCGGCCACCGGCTATGTCCCTTCGCCGGAGGCCCTCTCAGACCGTGAGTCCAACATAAAGGCCGCTTATGAAAACAGGCTGGAGATCAAAATGTACGACCTTATGAGCCGCAGGGCAAATAAGATAGCCAAAGCCGCGGAAGGCCGCCTCCTCCCGCAGATAATGGCGGCAGGCGCGATAATGAACGCAGGAAACGATTTCTTCCCGAGCGGCAATGAGGAGGCAGTCCTGTCGCTTATCGGAACATGGACGATATACGACAGCAACGAGGCCTCGGCAAAGACAAAGCAGGCCAGGGCACAGGCACGGGAATTCCTTCATCTCATAGACGACATGAAGAACACGATAAAAATGGAAGTCACAAACGCCGAACTGGATCTCAGGTCATCGATAAGCAGGCTCGAGGTCGCGCGGAGGCAGACTGCCGAATCAGAAGAAGATTACAGGATCGCTGTCAGAAGGTACGAGGAGCAGGTCGGGACCAACCTTGAAATGCTCGATGCTCGGCTTGCCCTTACGAAAAGCAGGACTGAAGCGGTGGATGCTTATTACGACATCCTCATCGCTGAGGCAAACCTCCGCTGTTCGATGGGCAAATGACGGCCCGGGAGGAACTCCCGGTATGCGGCTGAATGAAAAAAATTGACGCAGAGTTTATTTTCTGGGAAGTTTATCGGATAAAAGGATATTGTGCCTTTTTTCTCTAAGTTAGAATCATAAATTGTTTTGTTTTGTCGTTTTATTGCTTCAATTCCCGACAGTTCAGGCTTTTGCCCTCTTTACTCAAATCATTAAGAGGACTACAATTAGTTATGTGTGTAAGAATTGTCCCCTAACAGGGGCAGGTATCTTAAAGTGAATGCCCGTTTGGGCGAAAAATCCAAGGAGGTTTTTTGTATGGCCGTACAGAAACGTACTTCCAAGAACGTTCTTCTTGACACAGCGCTGAAGAACTTCTACGCAGCAGCAGAGGAAATGAACCTTGACGAAGGACTTGTCGAAGTCCTGAGCCGCCCCGAAAGAGCTATATGCGTCTCTGTCCCTGTAGTCATGGACGACGGTTCGGTAAGAGTATTTGAAGGCTACCGCGTTCAGCACTCAACAGTCTGCGGACCGGCAAAGGGCGGACTCCGTTTCCACCCCGATGTCACCCTCGAAGAGTGCGAAGCCCTCGCTAGCCTTATGACATGGAAGTGCTCCCTTGCAGGTATTCCTTACGGCGGAGGCAAGGGCGGCATAGCAGTAGATCCGTTCGAACTCTCACCGCGTGAGCGCGAGATGATGACACGCACATTTGCAGCACGTATCGCTCCTTTTGTCGGCGACTGGACAGACGTTCCCGCTCCCGACGTAAACACAGGCGGCCCCGAAATGGTCTGGATCATGGATACCATTTCCAAACTTCGCGGCAGACTTGAACCGGGCGTAGTCACAGGCAAACCCATCGCATACTGGGGATCAAAAGGCCGCACAGCAGCAACGGGACTCGGCGTTGCGACCTGCGTTCTTGAACTCCTCAAGACCCAGAATGTAGATCCCAAAACAGCAACAGTCATCGTACAGGGCTTCGGCAACGTCGGGACCTACAACGCACTCTTCCTCCAGGAAGCTGGCGCAAAGATCGTCGGCATCAGCGACATCACCGGCGGCTACTACTGCAAGGACGGTATCGACGTCAAGGCAGCAAAAGCATTCGTTGAAGCACACCCGAAGCGTATCCTCGACGGTTACACACAGCCCGGACTCGTCAGGATGAGCGGCGAAGAGATCCTTGAGCAGGAATGCCTCGTTCTTTCGCCCTGCGCGCTCGAAGGCGCCATCAGCGAGAAGAACGCTGACAAACTCAAGTGCAAGTACATCGTAGAAGGCGCCAACGGACCCGTAAGGCCGGAAGGCGACGCCATCCTCGACAAGCGCGGGATCATCGTAGTTCCTGACTTCCTTGCCAACAGCGGCGGAGTCATCGGTTCATACTTTGAATGGGTACAGGACCTCGCCGGATTCTTCTGGACCGAGGAAGAGTACAACAACCGCCTCGTACCGATCATGAAGGACAACTTCAAGAGGGTATGGGACTATGCACAGGAGCACAACGTGAAGATGCGCCGCGCAGCATTCCTCGTAGCCATCAAGCGCGTTGCAGACGGCCTGAAGCTGAAAGGTTTCTTCCTCTAAGCCTTGCCGGACTGAAAAATGCAATACAAAAAGGCCGCCCTTTTGGAGCGGCCTTTTTTCTGCTGTTATTAACAAATATCAAAAGTATCTTCCAGAGCTTTTATGAATCTTACCAGGGCTTCGTTTACGGGTACATCTATACCGTGCCTGCGGGCAAGGGTGCAGACAGTTCCGCCGAATGCCTCGACCTCTGTTTTCCTTCGCGCTTCCACATCCTGAAGCATCGATGTCTTCCCTCCCGGAGTCAGCGAACTTAATATGCCGATGCACTTTTCAATATCTTCCTCGCAGAGGCAGATACCCTCGGCGTTGGAAACTGCAACGGCCTCTCTCATCGTCTCTGCGATCAGATCTCTTACCGCCTTTGAGCCCTTGATGGCTCCGTATGTGCATCTGAGGACTGCGGTCACCTGATTTGCGCCGACATTGAGCATGAATTTGAGCCACAGTTCCCTTATCATATCTTCGGGGATGTTGTATTTGATACCTGTCCTGATGAAAAAACCTTCCACCGCGAGGACCCTGTCCGAATAGTTTCCCGGAGTGTTTTTTGCTTCGCCGAAAGGTATGAATCCGAGATTGACGTAGTTGGTTGAGTCTCCGGTCCTGGCTGCGTCAGTCCTCATGACATAGGAATAGAGTACCTTTTCAGCCCCGTAAGCCCTGCCGATCTCCTCTTCGCTCGTTATTCCGTTAAGCAGCGAAAGAATGATCGTGTCCTCTCCGACATGGCCCCTGGCCTCTTCGATCGCCCGGGAAAGATGGTGGTTCTTGACGGCAAAGATCAGAAGGTCCGCGGGGGCGACCTTATCATCCGGTCCGAAGACAGGGAACATATAGGTCTTTCCGTTTACCGTCACTCCATGTTTCCTGTATCTTTTCTCACGCTCTCCCGAAGCTATGACTCTTATGTCTTCCATCGGGACAGTCTCGGATATCTTTGCGAGGTTCGCGCTCCCGACAGCTCCAAGCCCTATCAGGGACACTGTTTTGATCTTTTTCATGCTCATATTCTCCGTTTCCGCGATTTTTTTTGCGCTGTAATATAGTATGAGAGGACATTGTATACTATTTTTCTTTGTTTTTGAACATAAAAAATGCCGGCACCTTCTTCGGGCGCCGGCACTTAAGATATTTACGGGATATCTTTATCAGATTATTTCTTTGGCCGCTGCTGCCTTGTCGAACCAATCTTTGCCCTCTACCATCCTTGTTACCAGCATTGCCGAGCACGTGTCACCGGTCGCGTTGACCATCGTGGCAGCAGGGTCTACCAGGAAGCCTATCGTTGCGATTATCGGGAATGCTTCGGGCGGGAATCCGTACAGGCTCACGATCAGCATTTCTCCCACCAGTCCGCCTCCGGGGATGCCCGAGAGAACGACTCCGGAAAGCACTGCCACCGCGACTGCGGTTGTCATTGTTCCCACTCCGGTGAACGGAATGTTGAAGATGCCGAAGAGGAACGCTATCTTGAGGATACCGCTGAGGCAGGAGCCTTCCATGTGGGCGGTCGCTCCGATGGGAAGCACGATCTCCGCTATGTCCTTGGGAATGCCGATATTATGCGCCGCTACGAGGTTGACCGGCAGCGTGGCGTTGCTGCTCTGGGTACCAAGGGCAGTTATGGAGGGAGTTATGATGTGCTTCCAGAAGGTGGCCACTCCCTTGCCCTCTGTTGCGAGCCAGGAATAGACCGTGAATGCCACAAAGAAATATCCGAAGGTGGCAATGTGGTAAATTATCATTGAGCGCAGGTAGGCGCCCAGCAGGTTGGGGCCGTAGTCTCCAACCAGCGTTGCAAAGTAGGCGCCGAGTCCGATCGGTGCATAGTACATGAGATATTTGACCATCTGCAGCATCGCATCGGCAAATACCGCTATCCCGCGTCCCACGGCCCTGCCTCTCTCACCAAGCGTCTGCAGGCAGAAGCCGAAGAAGATCGTGAAGAGGATCAGCGGAAGCATGGCGCGCCTTGACAGAAGCAGTGAGAAGTCTTCCACGGTAAAGGCCTTCACTATCTGGTCTGCCGTCCTGAGAGCCTGGAAGTCTTCCGGTGCCTGGAGCTGGATGTTCGTTCCTGCAGCAGGAGGGAAGAAGGTTACCGTAACGAGCATCAGGACCGCTGCTATGGCTCCTGTAACGAGGAAGACGATAACCAGAGATTTCATGACTTTGCCGAGTCTTTCCATTGAGGACATGTTGGCGACGGCGCTGCAGATCGTTGAGAAGACCAGCGGTACTACTACCATGAACATTGCATTGATAAAGACATCTCCAAGAGGCTTGAATACCAGCGCGTCTTTCCCCATCACCGCTCCGACAATACAGCCTATGACGATCGCTGTGAGAAGTATGATAGGGAACCGGTAGGCTTTCCAGAGACTGTTTGATCCTGATGCCATGTTTACCTCTCCTTCCTTTTCTGCTTTGTCTGTAACTGTTGAAAGTATAAAACATACATACCGATGTTAAAAGAGGCGGCCTGATATTAAATCATTTTTGTCACAAATTGACCATACCATTATAAACAATAAGGAGGAAAAATGAAAAAAGCTGCCCGGGAAAAATCAGGTAAACAAGGATAAAAGATGCCCTGTGTTCTCTGCAATCAGTTGCGCAATATTATACACTCTTTTTTCTTGATCGTTGTGTCGGCATTTGGTCAGAAAAGGGTCTCTTTTCCCATAAGTGACTTCACCTTTCTGATTATCAGGTCCCTCTCCTTTTCCTCTATGGTGCCGTTGGCGCGGTATACTATCGAACCATCTGCGCCGATCAGGGCGAAATTGGCGTCTCCCCTCACAAAAGAGAGATCGTTGCGCATTTTGCCGTCCCAGTCACCGTAGATCGTATGGCCTGCCTTTTTCGATTCCGTGACGAGTGAGTCCTTCCATTTTCCCAGAAAGAGTTTTGACGCACCTGAACAGTCGACGACGGGGAGGACGAAGAGCCGTGACTTCTCGTCATCCGACAGCTGATCCATGAATTTTTCCAGCTCATCCTTAAGTGCCCTGTTCCTCTCCTTTGTCTCGCGTGTCTCGTAAAAGCAGAGTGCGATCTTGCCGGAGATATCACCAAGGGTCAGCGTACTCCCGTCTCCCGACGTTATCCGGAAAGGAGCGGCCTTCTGCACTCCTTCCGAGGCTGTTGTCAGGGAGGATGCCACCAGCACCGTCAGGGATAAGAGACATATGACAAAAGATCTTCTGAACATCAATGACGACCTCCTTTTATGCCGGTCGGGGGCGTCATAGGCCCCTCTGTTTGCTATATTGTATTTAATAAAAGGAGATATGGGGATATGCGAAGAAAGGATATTTGAATCAGACGGGCGGATCAAAAAAAGCAAATAAAAAAGCGTCCCGGGAGTTCCCTGGACGCTTTTGCTGTCGATGGTGCCGGAGACGAGAATTGAACTCGTACGGGTTTCCCCACACGCCCCTCAAACGTGCGTGTCTACCATTTCCACCACCCCGGCGCTTGAGACTTAGAAATTATACGTAGCATATCTTCTTTCGTCAAGTCTCTATTTGAAAAAAACAGCTATTGCACCGCAGTTTTGTGCGGATAAAAAAATCGGAGGCCCCGATGGGACCTCCGACAGATATCGTGCAGCTTAATTGCTGTATTCGCGGCGCTCCTTGATACGGGCTGCTTTTCCGCTGAGCTTGCGCAGGTAGTAGAGCTTCGCCCTGCGGACCTTACCCTTGCGTACGATCTCGACCTTCTCGACGCTGGGGCAGTGGACGGGGAATATTCTTTCGACTCCTATCCCGCCGGACATCTTCCTTACGATGAAGTTCTCGCGAAGTCCTCCGTGCTGGCGTCCGATCACTACGCCTTCGAAGATCTGTATACGTTCACGGTTGCCTTCCTTGACTTTGACGTGGACTTTTACCGTGTCGCCGGGGCGGAACTCAGAAAGGCTCTCGTCTGCCTTTGCGAATTTCTTCTCGATAAGTGCTATTCTTGGATCGATCATGAGGTTTTTCCCTCCTTGTCATGTTTTGGATTTTGTCGTTTTAATATTTTCAGGGCCTTCCGGCCTCTATGCTGAGAATGATCAGGTTCATCTCCAGCCAAAAAATCTGTCAAGCGTTATGCTCACTGCGCTTCGTACCGACAGGTGGTTCCAGCTGTCCGTTCCTCCCGCGATGGGCGTCATCACAGCGTCAGCATCTTTGAGGACATCCTCGTGAAGCCCCCATCCCGTACCGAAAATGAATACAGGCGAGAGGTCTTCCTCCAGTATCCTGCGCTTCAGCGAGAGCCAGTGAAAGGCTCCTTCGGTCGATTTGGCTGTAGTCGCGATCGTGAAGGGGTTGGTCTTTTCCCTTTCACTTGCCCACTTTAGAGCTCTGTTCACAGATGCGAAGATCTTAAGCGTGGAAAAGGCTTCGCTCCTGTCAGGGTTGTAGGTCGAGCCCCACCCTTCGGTCCAGTGGGCCGCGATCTTCTTGGCCATATCCCTCTGCTGTGCGAGCGGGGTGACCAGAAGATACTTTCTTATGCCATAGGTGCGGCACGCCCTTGCGATGTCGTGCAGATCCATTCCGGTAATGGCCGTCGAGGATCTTTCTCCTCTTTTGTCGAGGACAGGGTAGTGGACTTCCATGACATATGCCCCTTTTGACATCCAGGGCATTATACCGGCGCGTCCGACTATGTCGGGCCTTCTTCTGAGGGTCCTCTCAACAGCCTGTCTCCTGCGCCACTTCCTTATGGCCTTTTCGTCTCCGCTGAGCAGTATCTCCGGCACTTTTTGACCCTCCCATTCGGAAGGTCTGGTGTAGTGGGGCGTGTCAAGCATGCCGCCAAAGAACGAGTCCTCTTTGACAGCTTCCGACTTGCCGACCACTCCCGGGATCAGCCTCGAAACGGCATCCACGATCGCCATCGCGGGCATCTCCCCGCCGGTGAGCACAAAATCACCCATTGATATTTCAAGGTCCACGTTTTTTTCAACGAATCTTTCGTCGATGCCTTCGTAATGGCCGCAGAGGATCACCAGATGCTCTTTCCTCGACAGATCTTCGACAAGCTCCTGATGGAGCATTGTTCCCTGTGGGGATGGATAGACCACGAAGGGTTCTCTCTCTCCCTTGACGCTTTCCAGGGCCCTTTGGAGCGGTTCGGCCATCAATACCATGCCGCCGCTTCCGTACGAGTAATCGTCGATCTGTCTGTAGGAACCCTCTGCGAAATCTCTGATGTCCAGGATCCCGACTTCAAGCTTTCCCTTTGCTATCCCGCGTCCGAGTACGCTCGCGCCGATATAGGCGCGTATAAGGTCGGGGAATGCCGTTATTATGGTTATCCTCATCTCAGTCCCAGAGGCCCTCCGGTACGGTCACCAGCATTATGCCTGCTTCCGTGTCCACATTTTTTACTGCTTCCGCAAGAGCGGGGATCGGCTTCAGCTGTCCGTCCGCCGTCCTTATGAGGTAGACATCGTTGCTTCCGGTCCGGATAACTTCTTCCAGGATACCGAGCTCCGCTTCCGAGGCACTGTCGAGCACCCTGATGCCAACGATATCGTCGATCCAGTATTCGTCTTCGGAAAGCTCTGCTCGCTCATCTTTCGATACAGTGATCATGCTTCCCTTTAGAGCTTCAGCAGCGGTCCTGTCTGTTATTTCCCTGGCCTGAAGGAACAAGGTGTCCTTGCCCTCATATGGAAATATTTTTTTGACACTGACAGTCCGGCTCGGTACGCCCGGTTTTTCCAGGGTGAGCTTTTTCATGCTGAAAAAACGTTCGGGATGATCCGTCAGGGGGAGGATCAGCATGGTTCCGCCGACTCCGTGTACCCCGACGATCTTGCCGATCGTCACCCTTTCTTCCGGCCGTGCCTCACTCTTCTTCGACATCTACATCGACCTTTTCACCGGATTTGACCGACGCGGCCTTGGCTACATGACGGATAGCGTTGATGGTTGATCCCTTCTTGCCAATTACCCTGCCTATGTCGTCCTCGGCCACCCGTATGGTCAGAAGGATGGCTCCCAAGTCGCTGCGGTCTTCTCTGATCCTTACCTCGTCAGGTTTTGTGACAAGCCTGCGAACTATCAGATCTACCAGTTCAATGTAATCAGGCATAACTATCTACCGCCCTATTCTGCTGCCGGTGTGTCAAAGACCCCGGCCTTTTTGAGCAGTATCTTGGCTGTGTCCGAGGGGGATGCCCCGTTCTTCAGCCAAAAAGCCGCACGCTCTACGTCCACTTTTATCTCTGCAGGATCTGTCAGAGGGTTGTAGGTCCCCAGTATCTCTATGAAGCGGCCGTCTCTTGGAGAATGAGAATCGGCTACCACGAGGCGATAGAAAGGGGCCTTCTTTTTCCCGTGACGGGAAAGACGGATACGAACTGCCATTTGCGCAAACACCTCCTGTTTGTAGGGTTCCTCGGTGATTTGATATTCATTTTCCGTGTGTTGCTCGGGTGAAGATCAAATGACCGAGAAACCCGAATTTATCTTTTTAAAATCGGAAACCCGATAAAAAAGCCTGTTTGTAGATCGTATAAAGACGGCTGAGCAATTGCTGAGCATGGCTGAGCGGTTGCTGAGCCGTTGTAGGAATCCTAAGACCTTGCCCCTGATCGTCGTCCCCGAATGCTCAAATCGGGGACCCAGTGTCTCTAGAGCATTGCTATGACAAGCTTTTTGGAACCTAAACAAAAGACGCTGGATTCCCGTCAAGAAGCGTCCGGGAAAGACGGAGATTTAGAACCTCCGCGGCCTTTGGTCGAAATTCTCCGCGATGCGAAGCGAGCAAATTCTCCAGCGATAAACTTCGCGATTTCTCCGCAGCCCAGAGGCTGCAAATTCCCCAGTGTCTTCGGTCCTAACGTTCCTTAGTTGCTTTTCAAGGTTCTGCGACAGCTTAGCGATTGCTCAGCAACTGCTTAGCTATTGCTAAGCCACGTCCTGAAAACTACTGCTTGCCAATTGCTTGCCCATTGCTTGCCTATCTCTTGCCCGCCCTTGCGGGCGCTCGTTACTTAAAGAACCCTCTCCGGCCTCCGCCGAATCCGCCCATTCCCATACCTGGCGGCATCTTGAAGCCTTTCCCTCCGGAGGCCATCCTGCCTAAGCCCTTCATCATGGTCTTCATCTGTTCATACTGTGCGAGGACCTGATTGACCATCTGGACTGTGGTGCCTGAGCCCTCAGCTATCCTTCTGCGGCGGCTGCCCTTGATTATCTCGGGGTTGCGCCTCTCCTTGAGTGTCATCGAAAGGATTATGGCCTCAGTCTGTTTCATCCTTTTCGGGTCTATGTTCGCATCTTTGAGGGCCTTGCTTCCTCCCGGGACCGGGAGCATTTCCAGCACCTTTTCGAGCGGTCCCATTTTCTGTATCTGCTGAAGCTGGAGAAGCATGTCTTCGAGGGTGAACCTGTTCTTTTTAAGGTTCTCTGTCATCCTGTTTATGTCTGCCTCTGATGTGGCGGACTGCACCTTTTCAAGGAGCCCCTCGATGTCGCCCATCCCGATGATGCGCTGAGCGATGCGTTTGGCGTCGAAGACCTCCAGATCCTCGGTCTTCTCACCGCAGCCCGCGAGCTTTATCGGTACTCCTGTGCTCGCGCGGACGGCCAGTGCGGGACCTCCCCTTGCGTCGCCGTCGAGCTTTGTGAGCACGACGCCGGTCAGTCCCAGGCGTTTGTGGAACGTCTCGGCTACGTTTACAGCCTCCTGACCTGTCATGGAATCGACTACTAACAGTATTTCGGTGGGAGGCACCGCAGCTTTCATCGTTTCGAGCTCTGTCATGAGCTCGTCATCCATCTGGAGGCGGCCTGCCGTATCCAGGATGATCATGTCGCAAAGGTGGTCCTCCGCGTATTTGCGTGATTTGGACGCGACCTTTACGGGATCTGTCTCTCCGGGCTCAGGTCCCCAGAAAGGGATATTCGATTTTTCGGCAAGCACTCTGAGCTGGTCAACGGCTGCCGGTCTGCGGAGGTCGCAGGCGACCACGAGAGGGTTGTGGCTTTTCGCCATCTTTCTGGCTATCTTGACAGCTGTCGTCGTCTTTCCTGATCCCTGAAGCCCGACCATCATGTAGATCGTCGGCGGCTTGGGCGATATCGTGAGCGGGGCCGGAGCCTCGCCCATTATCCTGACCAGTTCCTCGTATACTATCGTGAATATCAGCTGCGCCGGGGTAACGGAATCCAGGACCGTCCTGCCCGTCGCCCTGACCTTTATGGCTTCTACGACGTCCTTTACGACCTTGTAGTTTACGTCAGCTTCGAGCAGGGCCCGCCGGACCTCTCTCAGAGCTTCGTTTATGTCTTCCGGAGTGAGCTTTCCCTTTCCCCTCAGCCCGGCGAAGATATTTTCAAACCGTTCCTTTAATGAGTCAAACATCGTTTTCCCCTTACGCTTCCAGCAATTTTTTCATGTTTTTGTAGAAGTCTTCCGGCAGCCGGTCTCTGGCTTCGTCGAGCATACGCCGGATCTCCTCGAGCTTTTTCTCTTTTTCGATCAGGCCGAGAGCCTTTTCTGCGTTTTCCATGTGCTCCCTTGCCCTTGTTATGAGATCGTGGACTCCCTGTCTGGAGACTTTCAGCGATTCGGCAGCCTCAGCCAGCGAGAAGTCTCCTAGAAGGACCATTTCGCAGGCGAGCCTCTGTTTCTCTGTTATCAGAGACCCGTAGAGATCAAGCAGACGTCCGTCCCTTATGCGCTGAAAAAGCGGATCCGTATCCTGCAAAATATCCCTCCTGCTTCCTTGAACCAGTGAATTATACTCAGCAGAGATAAGCCTGTCAAGTAATTTTACTTGACAGGCTTATCTCTGTCCACGCAAACAAAAAAAAGGAGCCCGATGGGCTCCTTCCGTATCGCAATTGCGTCTAAACTACTTCGTCATCTTAATCTGTCCGTACTTCTCCGGGACCTCGACAGATGCGGCGTTCATGTACCCCTTGCCGAAGATGTAGGTATCCTGGTAGACAAGCAGATGGTTTTTGCTCGTCACGCCCGTACCGAGGTCGGTGTAGTAGTTCCCGTTCCACTTGGCTCCCGGCGTGTACTCGCCGTAGCATGCCATCAGGTCATCCTTGCTGTCAAGCTTCGCTGTCCCTTCGACTATCCTCTTGCCGAACTCCGCGAGTGCGATGCTGTTGGTGTAGCCGTACGAGAAAGCCCATGTTCCCATGCGGCCCGACGCGCCGGCGTCAACGACTGCCTTTTCGACCTTCTCGAGGATTACCGGCCAGTTTCCTGCTTCAGATGCGAGGTCGATGCCGAATGCTCCCGGATAGCCCATGAGTGGTGATGGGAGGTCAGCTTCGATAAAGTATCCGCCGTGTGCGGCAAGCTGCTTGAGAAGCGGTTCCGTGTGGGCGTCATTCGTGCAGAAGAACGCTGTGTTCTTTCCGTATTTCTGTACCCATGCCGGTGTCTTTTCAAGGATGAACTGCTGAGCTCCGGCCACGCCTACGTCGCTGGTCGGGTCGGGAGCCGTCTCAAATACGAACTTCATGCCGAGGTCTTTGCAGGCCTGCTCCATTATAAGGCGGCGCCTTCCGAGCGTTTCGTAGCTCATGTGGCGGGGGAAGGAGATGTGGACGAACGTGTCGCATCCGAGTTCCTTCGCTGTGTGGATTATAAGATAGCCGCGGGAGACGAAATCTGCGTTGATCGTAAGGTCTGCGATAGACGAGATAACGTTCGGGTCTTCGTGAGCTTCGCCTGCGAAGCAAAGGATGTCAGGGCGTTTTTCCTTGATGCGGCGGAAGCCTTCAGCTGTTCCCGGGATCGCCTGGTTGACTACCACGACCTTCATGTCGGGGTCGTCCGCAAGTCCCGCGATCTGGGCGATCGTCGTCTCCATCTCTGACATGAAGTTGTCGGGATAGGTGAGATGCTTGATCATCCCGCCGGTAGAGACATCGCCGTACTTCTGGATGGCGAGCTCAGCTCCGCGAAGGTCATCTTCGCTCTGTGACACCGTACCTGTGACTATGCCGATGTGGAACGCAGCCTTCGCAGTTTCCTGCTGTGCCGGTTCCTGTGCCTGTTCTGCTGGTTTCTGCGCTGACTGGGTCATGAAGAAGCCCAGTGCGAGTACAACGACCACACCGATGATAATCAAAGTTTTCTTTGACATAAACTCATCCTCCTTGAAATTGTTGAACAAAATACCATTGCCGACCTATGGAAACCGCTTTGCCCTGCCGGGACAGGACCCGCTGAATTCTATAAACTGAATTCTATAGTCAGTTTACTGTGGTGTCAATTGATCACCGCTTTACCCCGTCATTCTTCCTCCGGATCATACAGGCAATATAATGATTGAGTTCCCGCCTCTTCAAATCCTCCTTCCGAAATCTCCTCGTACAGTTCCCTTGTCAGGGTAAGGGCCGGAAGGTCCAGCCCCATCTCGTCGGCTGCCTCCTCGGCAAGCTTCATATCCTTTATGTAGTGCTTTACAAAAAATCCCGGCGCAAAGTCGCCGTTCAGTATCCTGGGTCCGTAGTTCGTCAGGCTCCAGCTGCCGGCGGCTCCTCCCGAAATAGCTTCAAGCACCTTTCTTTGGTCCAGCCCGCAGCTCTTTGCAAAGGCCAGCCCTTCGCACATTCCCGTCATGGTCCCCGCAAGGGTGATCTGGTTCACGAGTTTGGCATACTGTCCGCACCCCGCCTTGCCCATGTGTACTATGTTGGTCCCCATCAGCCTGAAATAGGGGAGGGCGCGTTCGAAATCTTTCTTTTCCCCGCCTGCGAGGATCGTGAGTTTTGCCTCCCTTGCCCCCTTGTCGCCTCCCGTTACGGGTGCGTCCAGTACGGAAATGCCCTTCTTCCTTCCTGCTTCCCATATCCTTTCGGCCAGCTTGGGGCTGGATGTCGTCATGTCCACGAGCAGGGAGCCCTCTGCCGCCGAAGCTATGAGTCCGTCCTTGCCGAGATAGACCTCCTCCACATCCCTGGGATAGCCGACGATCGTGAATATGACGCCGCACTTGGAGGCCATTTCTGCGGGCGAATCCTCCCAGACCGCTCCCGCCTGTATCAGCTTTTCGGCCTTGCTTTTTGTCCTGTTGTAGACATGGACCTCGTTGCCGGCCGCAAGCAGGTGGTCTGCCATGCTCGATCCCATTACCCCGGTCCCGATGAAGCCCACTGCATCTTTTTCACTCATCGGATCATCCGTTCCTTACTATAGTAAGTTCCCGCGGTGTATGGTTGAGCGCTTCGCCTGTACCGTCCGGCCTCACTGCGACCAGGTTTTCGATCCTTACTCCAAATTTGCCGGGGAGGTAGATACCGGGTTCGATGCTGAAAACATTTCCCGGTTCAAGCGGCTTGTCGTTACCCTCAATGATA
>DBRW01000044.1:0-6864 GCA_002306075.1 Synergistaceae bacterium UBA1358 | reverse complement strand
ACCCTTTTGTCCCCTGAGTAGTGGGGCATCGAGCCGTTTGGTCCGCTGGCGACTATAGGGCTGAAAGACATCTCATAACATCCGGCCTCTTCAAAAAACTCAGGTATCTTCTTTATGATATCCCTTTCCATCATGCCGGGCTTTATGAACTCAATGAGCTTGTAAACGACCTGATCGACCATCTCAGAGGCTTTTCTCATAAGATCGAGCTCTTCCTCATCCTTGCGTGACCGAAGGGGATCCAGCACTTTTGCGCCGTTACAGAGCCGGATGTCCATCGTATCCCTTATCGCAAGCATATCCACAGCGCGCACGCCGTCGTTGAACGCTATCTTTTTACCGACAAGCCCGAGCTTTTCGCATCCGAGCCTGAACGCATCGGTAAAGCCTTCGTGGTCGTTCCATTCCGCATAGAAGGGCACATCTCCGAAGGCCTTCTGGATCTCTTCTTTATAAAGCAGCGGAGTCATCGCAAAGCACTTCGCATCTTTCGATACCATCAGCCCCCTTACCCTCTCGTCGGGGTGGGTGTCGAGGCCGCTGATATACTCCAGATCGGTCGAAGGTCCGAGATATATCCCGTCAAAACCCCATGCCCTTAACTCAGCTGCCAGTTTCTTCAACCTGTTCTCTCTGATCAAATTTATCCCTCCGAAATCTAAGATCTGCCGCACTGCGGACCTGTTATAAAAATCATGCAGGGGCTGGCGAAACTTCTGTCAGATTCCTTTTGTTTATCATACTACTTGGGGACCTTATTATCCATATGGTAAAGTGAGCCATGGGCGCTTCATTTTGTATTGACTTATGGATACCGCGGGAATACCATTATTACGTGCAGCATCTCTGGTTTTTTTATCGGAGAACTGCCTCTGTCACACAGGAGCTTTCCTGTCAGAAAACTCCTATCTTCAAACATTACAGGAGGCGTACTTGATGAAGAAACATGCGGTTTGTTTTGCGGTTGCGCTGGTCTTTGCCCTTGTTTTCTGTGGTTCTGCCTTTGCTGCCGCGCCATTTCACATCGGCGTAGCTACGCTGACGGTCTCACAGGCGGAGGATACATACCGCGGGGCGGAAAGGCTTATCAAGGAGTATGGTGACGTAGCTAACGGCGGAATGATCCGTCACGTAACTATGCCTGACAATTTCATGTCTGAAATGGAGACCACCATATCCCAGATAGTAGGGCTTGCAGACGACCCGAAAGTCAAGGTCATAGTGGTCGATGACGCTATTCCGGGAACAACAGAGGCATTCCGCAGAGTCAAGGAGAAACGCCCTGACGTCCTCTGCTTTGCAGGCGAACCCCAGGAAGACCCTGCTGTAATTACAAGCACTGCAGACTTTTCAATAGGCGTAGACAACATAATGCGCGGATACCTGATAATCAACACAGCCAAAAAACTTGGGGCGAAAACATTCGTGCATATCTCCTTCCCGCGTCACATGAGCTATGAGCTCCTTTCAAGACGGCGCGCAATAATGGAGCAGGCATGCAAAGACCTCGGTCTTAAATTTGCATTCGAGAGCGCACCTGACCCGACCAGCGACGTAGGCGTAGCCGGAGCCCAGCAGTTCATCCTTGAAAAGACGCCGGCATGGGTGAACAAATACGGCAAAGACACGGCTTTCTTCTGCACAAACGACGCACAGACCGAACCCCTGCTCAAACAGGTCGCAAAGTATGGCGCGATATTTGTAGAGCCTGACCTTCCGTCACCGCTCATGGGCTATCCGGGAGCTTTCGGGATAGACCTCACCAAAGAGGCAGGCAACTGGCCCGCAATAGTTAAAAAAGTCGAAGCCGCAGTCGTCAAGGCAGGCGGCAAGGGCAGGATGGGGACATGGGCCTACTCATACGGATGGAGCACGACCTGTGCGCTGGCCGAATACGGCAAACGGATAGTCGAGGGCAAAGCCAAGCTTTACAACCTCAAAGACCTCTGGAAGTGCTATGACAAGTTCACCCCCGGCGCAGCGTGGAACGGAGCACCGTACTTCGATGTGGCAAAGGGGATCAAGAATAAGAAGCTGACCCTTGTCTACCAGGATACTTATGTATTCGGCAAGGGCTACATGAAAGCTACGGACGAAGCAGTTCCGGAAAAATACCTGACGATAAAATAGAATGAACAAAAGAGCAATATAAATAAGAAGCGGCAAAAACCGGATACAGCCATTTTAAAAAGGGCTTATCCGGTTTTTTGCTGCGAATGTATTGATAATACATAGAATAATTAAGTGTATAATATTATGGTGTTGATGATGTGAGGCATTTGCTCCTAGCTTTCTTTCTGTATTGTTGTTAGAATATAGTTTCGCTGTTGCATAAAGAAGCAAATGTTTATTTAGCGTTAAGAAAATGAGGTGAAGCGGATGCCCGAAGGAGTACCACTCCTTAAGATGGAGAACATCGGCAAAGAGTTCTTCGGAAACAGAGTCCTCTACGATGTAAGTTTTTCACTGATGCCCGGGGAAATAATGGGCCTGGTCGGTGAAAACGGAGCAGGCAAGTCGACTCTGATGAACATCCTCTTCGGTATGTCGGTGATCCAGGAGACCGGCGGATACGAAGGGAAGATATTTATCGACGGGGAGGAGAAAACGTTCAAGGATCCCTTTGACGCGCTTGAAGCGGGTATAGGAATGGTCCACCAGGAATTTTCACTTATACCTGGATTTACTGCCACAGAGAACATCCTTCTCAACAGGGAATCAATGAAATACAATCCGCTCGTGGAAGTCTTCGGAGACAGGTTCAAGACACTTGACAGACAGGACATGCAGAAAAGGGCCGAAAAGGCCATAGATACCCTTGGGGTGGCTCTTGACCCCGACACCCTCATCAGCGAAATGCCCGTCGGTCACAAACAGTTCACGGAGATCGCGCGGGAGATAGACAGGCAGAAGACGAGGCTTCTTGTCCTGGACGAGCCTACGGCTGTTCTTGCCGAATCTGAGGCCACGGTGCTGATAGATGCACTGAAGAAGCTCGCTGCCCAGGGCATTGCCATAATATTCATCTCCCACAGACTGCAGGAGATCATCGACCTCTGTGACAAGATCGTCGTCCTGAGGGACGGAAGGGTCATTCAGGAGGCCAGGACCGAGAATACGAACGTAAGGCAGATAGCGAGCTGGATGGTCGGCAGGCAGATCTCCGGTGAGGCCTGTCCGGACGAAGGAAAAGAGAGAACGTGCGGTGATGTCATCCTCAAAACAGAGCATCTGTGGGTGGACATGCCCGGCGAGACGGTCAGGGATGTTTCCATCGAGGTCCGCCGCGGCGAGATATTCGGTCTCGGAGGACTTGCGGGCCAGGGCAAGGTCGGCATTCCAAACGGCATAATGGGCCTCTATATTTCAGGAGGAAAGGTCTTCGTAAGGGGCAAGGAGATCAAACTAAACGATCCCGCAGCCTCGCTTAACGAAGGAATGGCCTTCGTTTCCGAGGACCGCAGGGGAGTCGGCCTGCTCCTCGATGAAGGCATAGACTGGAATATCACTTTCACTGCCATGCAGATCCAGGAGAAGTTCATCAAAAAGCTCTTCGGCGGCCTGATCAAGTGGCGCGACGACAAAGCAGTTACAAAATGCACGGAAGATTTCATCAAAGCGCTGGAGATCCGCTGCACGGGACCCAAACAGAGGGCTGTCGAGCTTTCGGGAGGCAACCAGCAGAAGGTATGCCTTGCAAAGGCCTTCGCAGTCGCACCTGAAATACTCTTTGTCTCGGAACCCACCAGGGGCATCGACGTAGGGGCGAAGAAACTAGTCCTTGACACCCTCAGGAGAGTCAACGAAGAGTCCGGGACGACGATAATAATGACATCCTCGGAGCTTGAAGAACTCAGGTCCGTCTGCGACAGGATAGCTATAATCAACGAGGGAAGGGTATCGGGCATACTGCCGGCATGTTCTCCGGCTGAGGAATTCGGTCTCCTGATGCTCGGACACGTCGGGGAAGGGCTCGCCGAACCTGTCCCCGCAGGGAACGGCAGGTGCTGATCATGAAAGAAAAACTGCAGTCATTCATTGAAAACGCAGGATGGCCCAGGATAATAATAGGGCTCTTTCTGTTATCGCTCTTCATCGCGGCTCCGTTCGTCGGAGTCCGCCTGGACGCATCGCTCTCAGACACCCTGGTGCGTGTCGGGATGAACGGGGTGCTTGTGCTTGCCATGGTCCCGATGGTCCAATCCGGATGCGGACTCAACTTCGGACTTCCGCTCGGGATAATCGCGGGACTTCTCGGAGCCGTGACCTCCATCCAGATAGGCATCACCGGAGGCATCGGCTTCCTCATCGCAATGGCGATAGCGGTCCCGCTCGCGGTGGTCTTCGGCTGGATGTACGGACAACTGCTGAACAGGGTCAAGGGGGACGAAATGATGATAGCTACCTACGTAGGCTTCTCGTCCGTCGCCCTCATGTGCATGGCGTGGCTCCTCCTGCCCTACACAAGCCCGACGATGATATGGGGCTACGGAGGCTCGGGACTCAGGACCACGATAAGCGTTGAGGGCTTCTGGCTAAACGCGCTGAGCAAGTATCTCCACATACAGATAGGACAGTTCTTCTATATCCCGGTGGGGATGTACCTCTTCTTCGGGCTCATGGTCTTTCTGGTCTGGGGATTCTTTAGGACAAAAACGGGCACTGCCATAACAGCAGTCGGTTCCAACCCTGAATTCGCGAGGGCATCGGGGATCGACGTCGACAAGATGCGCACGATCTCCGTGGTCCTTTCGACTGTGCTGGGCGCCATAGGGATACTCGTATACGAACAGAGCTTCGGTTTCATCCAGCTCTATATGGGTCCCTTCTACATGGCCTTCCCGGCGGTCGCAGCCATACTCCTTGGCGGAGCTTCGGTCAACAAGGCCTCTATGATGAACGTCCTCGTCGGCACGTTCCTCTTCCAGGGCATACTCACGATGACGCCGTCGGTCATCAACAGCGTCATGCAGACAGACATGTCTGAGGTCATAAGGATCATAGTCAGCAACGGAATGATCCTCTACGCCCTCACCAGGAAAGTGATGGTGAAGAGATAATGGCCGACAGGAACAAAGGTTCGATGAACCTCAAAAACATACTTGCGAACAACGCCGTCCCCATAATCTTCATAGGACTCTCTGCAATTGCGATACCCATCTCCGGCTTCTCTGGCACTTACCTGATACAGGAGATGCTGACAAGGCTTGCAAGGAACTCCTTCCTCGTCCTCTCCCTTCTCATACCGATACTGGCTGGGATGGGGCTGAACTTCGGAATGGTCCTCGGTGCTATGGCCGGGCAGATCGGTCTGATATTCGTTACAGACTGGGCTGTGTCCGGCGTCTCCGGGATGGCCCTCGCAGCGTTGATCGGGACCCCGATAGCGGTCGTCCTCGGGTACATATGCGGAGCCGTGCTCAACAAGGCCAAGGGCAGAGAGATGGTCACGTCCTATATCCTGGGATTCTTCGTCAACGGAGTCTACCAGCTGATAGTCCTCTACACGATGGGCAAGCTCATCCCGATATCCAACCCGCAGCTCGTCCTCTCGAGAGGATACGGCATCAGGAACGCCATCAACCTTACCGGGGTCAGGCACGCGCTTGACAACCTGATCCCCTTCAGGATCTCCGGTATCGACGTACCGCTCGCGACATTCATTTTCATAGGGATGTTCTGCCTCTTCATCGTCTGGTTCAGGAAGACGAAGATCGGACAGGACATGAGGGCGCTCGGGCAGGACATGAAGGTTGCCGAAGAGGCAGGCATCCCCGTCGAAAGGACGAGGATAATAGCGATACTCATCTCGACGATTCTTGCCTGCTATGGACAGATAATATTCCTCCAGAACATAGGCACCATGAACACATACAACAGCCACGAACAGGCAGGCATGTTCGCCATAGCCGCCATCCTCATAGGCGGAGCCTCTGTCAGCAGGGCCACGATCACGAACGTCTTTGTGGGAGTCATCCTCTTCCACCTCATGTTCGTTGTCTCCCCGATGGCGGGTAAAGAGCTCATCGGACAGGCCCAGCTTGGCGAGTACTTCAGGGTGTTCGTCTCCTACGGCATAATCGCGCTTGCGCTCGTACTCCACGCATGGAGAAGGATGAGGGCAAAGGCGGAGGCCCGCAGGAGCCTCAGGGGGGAGGAATAGGCCATGAACAACGGAACCGTCAACAAGAAGAGGCTGGTGATAAGGCTGGTCCTTCTGGCGCTCCTTGTTGCCCTGGGCTTCTTGCTCTATTATTACGGAAAGGAACACGAGGTGCTTCTCGACAACAAGACAGTCAATATAGGCGGACAGACTTATGAAGCTGCCGAGTTTGTCAGGATCACAGTCAACGGGGATACTGACAAACAGATCGAACTCTACGCCAAAGAGAGGGACATGGTCAAAGTGACCGGTCCCAGACATACGATCAAAGTGGAGATAGTTGATGAGGATTCTGACGAAGTCCTCAGGACGGAGGAAAGAGTCCTTGATTTAGGAAAGGCCTCTTCTGTGATGATATCCGTCCCGGCAGTTGCGGAAAAAGCGCCGGATGTATACCTGCCTCTGCCCGGGACCATGACACAGGCTCCGGAGCCCGAGACATCAACGGAGGCAGCGACAGAGGAGATCCCCGAAGCCGGGATGGAGGAACCTCCAATCTCGGAATGAACCCTTTCGACAGCAAAGAGACATAAAAAAGCCGCCCTTTGAAGGCGGCTTTTTATTTGTTTATCGATCCGTCAAAACTTACCTGGACTTGCTCGCAAATCTGACTCCCATTTCAAAGGCTTTCTGGCAGTCTTTAGGAAATACCTCCTGCCGCCTTTTAGCCTTCGCGGCTTGATAGAGTACAATCAAGTTCG
>DBRW01000052.1 GCA_002306075.1 Synergistaceae bacterium UBA1358 | reverse complement strand
ATGGCATCCGGCATGCCGATCAGCGATGCACTGCTCGCTGCGGCTTCGGCGCACGCGGCGGCCGGAGCGCTGTTGGAAGATAGGCACGGAGTCAGGGGAACACTTGCAAGGGAGATAGCAGATGCACTGCCTTTCACGCTCAGCTGAGAGAATGCGGATCACGACGTCCGGAGAAGAGGAGACCCGGCAGCTCGGAGCTTTACTGGGGAGGCTGGCTTTTCCGGGCCTTACGATACTCCTTCACGGGGGCCTTGGGATGGGCAAGACCGTCCTGACCCAGGGGATAGGCAGTTCGCTCGGTCACCGTGGGATCAAGAGCCCGACCTTCATCCTTGTATCAGAGCACGATGGAGATCTCCCGATGGTACACGCAGACCTCTACAGGCTGGATTCATACGTGGAAGCCGATGCCCTTGATTTTGAAAATTACATAGACAGCGGATGCCTTCTGGTCGTCGAATGGGCTGAAAGATGGCACACCCCGCCGCTGAAGGACACGCTGGACATAACTATAACGAACGGGGAGGACGACGAGAACAGCAGGACGATAACGGTCAGGGCACTGGGAGAGAGAGCCATAGAGATGCTTGGCAGGCTTTCGGACGAAGTTTCGAAAAACATTCGGTAAAAAAGAGGGAGATCATGAAGATCCTGGGAATAGACTGCACGACTAAATTTACAAACGTTGCCGCCGCATCGGACGGTGCCGTACTGGCCGAGGTGAGCCTCGAGCTCGGAAGGAAGCAGTCGTCCCTTTTGCCCCTTATAGTGGAAAGGGTGCTCTCGGAGAGCTCTATGAAGTTATCGGAGCTGGAACTTATAGCCGCTGCAAACGGTCCCGGATACTATACGGGCATAAGGACCGGGATAGCATACTCCGCAGCTCTTGCAAAAGGCCTTGGGATAAACATACTGCCCGTCTCGTCGCTTGAAACGTTCGTACATGACCTCAGGACAGCCGGCATACCGCTTGCCCCGATAATCAAGGCAAGACAAAACTGCATATACTGCGCGCTCTACTTTTCTGACGGAAGAGAGCTCAAGCCGTTTGTATATCCAAAGTTCTGTACGGCTGCGGAATTTGCCGATTTTCTGACGCTCTATCCCGAGACACTGCTGGTGGGGGATGACGTTGCCCTTTTCAAGGAGTTCTCGGTACTTCCGAACAATGTGCTGCCGAGGGCGACAGGACGCCCGGGACAGACTGCTCTGATCGGCGAATACCAGAAGCACCTTTCGATACCCCCTGAAATGATACAGGGAGCTTACCTGCGTGAACCTGACATCGGCCCGACTTCATAGATTTCATAAATATTGATGCTATTGTCAGAATATAAAGAATTTAATCTTTTCCTTGAATAAATGTGAAATCTTTGTCATAATACCCGAGGTTATGCCAATCGATACTATCAATGGTTGACAGACAAATATGATTAGATGTGGGGAAGGAAGGTGGGTTTTTTGGCGAAGAAGTTCGACATCGATGTAATGACCAAATGGTGCAAAGGATGTGGTCTCTGTATCGCTATATGCCCGAAGAAAGTTCTTGAACTGAGCGAGCAGGTTAAGTGTGTTCCTGTCCGCCCCGACGACTGCATTGGCTGCCACCAGTGCGACAACGTCTGCCCTGATATGGCAATAACAATTAAGGAGCGTGACTGACAATGGCCCAGGTTGAATTCTGGCAGGGCAACAAAGCGATAGCCATGGGTGCTATTGCGGCCGGATGCAGATTCTTCGGAGGTTATCCGATAACTCCCTCGACAGAGATCATGGAAGTTATGTCCGAAGAGCTTCCGAGACTCGGCGGTAAATTTGTACAGATGGAAGATGAGATCGGCGGTATCGCAGCTACGATAGGTGCTTCAATTGCTGGCTTGAAAGCAATGACAGGCAGTTCCGGCCCCGGTATCTCCCTTAAGCAGGAACTTCTTGGTTATGCATATATTGCGGAAATTCCTATGGTCCTTGCTGACGTTCAGCGCGGCGGCCCTTCCACAGGACTCCCCACAAAGGTTTCTCAGGCTGACGTGATGCAGGCTAAATGGGGAACTCACGGCGACCACGCAACGATAGCCTATGCCCCCTCTTCAATACAGGAGTGCTACGAGATCACGGTCAAAGCGTTCAACATGGCTGAGCGTTTCCGCCAGCCCGTCCTTGTCATGGCTGACGAGGTCGTTGGACACATGCGTGAAAAGATCGTCATCCCCGAGCCGGGATCATTCGAGATCGTGAACCGCAAGAAGCCCACGGTATGCCCCGACGAATTCGTCCCCTACAAAGCGGACGACGACGACATCCCTCCGATGGCGGCATTCGGTGACGGCTATCGCTGGCATGTAACAGGCCTTACAAGCAACGACTGGGGCTTCCCGACAAACGAAGCCGACGAGATCGACAAGAAGGCAAACCGCATCATCCGCAAGGTCGATCGCTGCCGCGACGAGATCGTCGAATTCAAACAGGAAAGCATGGAAGATGCCGAAATAATGGTCGTTTCCTACGGAAGCGTCTCACGTTCAGCGCTCCGCGCGATCCGCGAACTCCGTCTTGAGGGAGTCAAGGTCGGACATTTCCGCCCCATTACTCTCTGGCCCTTCCCGGACAAGGAGATCGCAGAGATCGCAAAGAGAGTAAAGCACATAATCGTTCCCGAACTCAACGCAGGACAGATGGTCGGAGAGGTAATCAAAGCCGCGGCAGGCAAATGCGAAGTCCATGCCAGGAACCTCATCAACGGCGAGCTTTACAAGCCTGACCAGATCATGTCCTTCATCAAGGAGGTGGCGTAACTATGCCCCGCGAAGATGTAAAGAAACTCCTACGCACGAAATTTATGCCACACATCTGGTGCCCGGGATGCGGACATGGGATCATCATGCACGCAATTCTCCGCGCGCTTGCAGATCTTCAGATACCAAAAGAGAAGATATGCATCTCCTCAGGTATAGGCTGCTCAAGCCGTATGCCCGGATACATCGATGCATGCACGCTCCACACAGCACACGGACGTTCACTCGCCTTTGCGACCGGAGTCAAGCTTGCTAATCCTGAACTCACCATTGTCAACGTAATGGGTGACGGCGACGGCACTGCCATCGGCGGCAACCACTTCATCCACGCCTGCCGCCGCAACATAGGCATCACGGCAGTCGTAATGAACAACAACATCTACGGCATGACGGGCGGCCAGGCCTCCCCGACGACACCGGAAGGCGCATTCGCGGCAACGGCTCCCTACGGTGCGATAGATCCTACATTTGACATCTGCAAACTCGCCGAGGGTGCAGGCGCGACATATGTTGCCCGTGCAACGGTAGCTCAGCCCGCAATGTGCGAGCAGATACTCAAAAAGGCCATCCAGCACCAGAAGAAGGGCTTTGCGGTGGTAGAGCTCGTCACCTTCTGTCACACACAGTTCGGCCGCAAGAACAAGCGCAGCCGTCCGATGGACAACTTCAACTACCTCAAAGACAACTCAGTCATGAAGGCCAAGGCCGATACGATGACTGCAGAGGAACTCAAGGGCAAGATCATCATTGGCGAGTTCGTCAATATCGAAGACGCCCGCGAATACACTGAGCGCTATGACGAGATCATCGCCCGCGCGCAGAAGGCATAGGGGGTAACGGATCATGAGCCATCGTTTTGAAATTCGCGTTGCTGGATCCGGCGGACAGGGAGTCATCCTCGCCGCAGTGATCCTTGGTGAGGCTGCAGCACTTTATACGGAAGGCCTCAATTCGGTACAGAGCCAGGCATACGGTCCCGAAGCCCGCGGCGGTGCTTCCAAGTCGGAAGTAGTCTACGATCTTAATGAGATCGACTACCCGAAGGCAGCACATCCCAACCTTCAGGTTATCCTTACTCAGAAGGCAGCCGACCAGTACAGCCACGACTCAGCCAAGGGAGCCACGGTCATCTTCGATGACTTTTTCGTCACGGATCCCCCGAAGCTTGATGCCGATGTCTACCTTCTCCCGATCGTAAAGACCGCAAGGGAAAAGCTCGGCCGTGAACTCGTCGTCAACATGGGCGCACTCGGAACGGCAGCAAAGGGCCTCGAGGAAAAGGGACTTACAAAGCCCGAAGCG
>DBRW01000022.1:4707-6289 GCA_002306075.1 Synergistaceae bacterium UBA1358 | reverse complement strand
TTATCTCCTGGTGGATGATGTCCTGGTTGCTGCCAAGAAAGTATCCTGTAAGTGCGAGTACGACCACCCATATTCCCGAGCCCAGCGCGGTGTAGAGGCAGAATTGCCCCAAAGGCATCCTGGCAAGTCCTGCAGGAAGCGAGATGTACTGCCTGATCACCGGGATAAGCCTTCCGGTGAAGGTACTTATGTGCCCATGTTTAAGGAAGAAGACCTCAGCTTTATCAAGCGATTCATGTGTAACAAAGAAATATTTACCGTACTTCTCAAATATCGGTCTTCCCCATTTGACGGCTATCCAGTAATTGAAAAGGCCCCCAAGGATACTTCCCGCTATTCCGGCCAGTATTACAAGCAGCAGGTTCATCTCGCCTTTCCATGCCAGATACCCTGCGGGAGGGACTACGACCTCGCTGGGAAAAGGGAAAAATGATGATTCAAGGAACATCAGACCGACGATCCCGGGGTACCCCATGTGTCCGATGACATCGACAAGCCAGTTTACAAGTGAAGAAAACATTGCTGACAGTGCGGATAAAGCTTCCAAATTTCATTTCCTCCCGTTATTGAATAATACATACATGGCATCCGCTTGCGTACGGATGCATTTCATCCGTCGGTTATGTGTGTCTGTCTGCTCCGCAGCATTCATAGTAAGATAAACTGAAAAAGATCAAAAGTCTACAGGAATTTTATGTACTAGCTGTATGCTAAGAATTTTCCCTGCAGGTCAGGCGTCCATAAGGATATAATTCCGTTTGTAAGGCGGATGACTTTGAGATAAAATGCACGTGGGAGATCGGCATGTCTCCCGGCATTCGGATGGAGGAATAGATTTGGAACAGAATACGAAGCTTGCTTTGGTGATCGCCGGCAATTTTTCCGGAGATGAAGAAAACGCTGATCCGTGCACGCTTTTAAACTATTTGCCCGAAGACATCGTCGATTGTTGCCAACTGATCGAATGGAGCTGCCAGCCCAGTAACCATTACTCTATGAAACTTACCGCAGAGATGGAGGAGATGTTTGATACACTCGTCTCAGAGGGATACACGGGCATAATCGTGATTTCCGGAAGCGGGGTCATGGAGGAGATGGCATATCTTACCGATCTCCTCTGGAAACATCCTGAGCCGGTGATATTTGCCAACCTTATGGTACAGGGACGTGCCGGGCTCAAAGAGGGCCTGATGAATCTGAGGTGTTCCGTTCTTGCTGCCCTTTCAGAAGAGGCAAGGGAGAAAGGTGTCCTTATATGCTCAAGCGGCGAACTCTTCGCGGCATCGGAAGCGGTCATGGTCGATCCCACCAGTACTGACAACGCATTCCAGTCTCCTGAAAAAGGTTCGGTAGGTAAAATGCTGAACGATGAGGTCAAATTTTTACGCAATGTCAGAAGGCCCGGTTTCCTTGCAAGAAAGCCCGAGGCACCTGCTGCAGTCGAGCTTGTCTATGCCTCGCTTGGGGGCGGTGAAAGGATCATCTCGTCCCTTGCCTCCAATAAAGAGATACAGGGGCTTGTTCTGGCAGGATTCGGCACCGGCAATGTCCCGCCCTCATGGATCCCTCACATCAGAAACAT
>DBRW01000022.1:0-4685 GCA_002306075.1 Synergistaceae bacterium UBA1358 | reverse complement strand
GGAGGAAAGCTGAACCCCTATCAGGCAAGGATAAAAATGGCCCTGGGAATAGCCGCCGGACTTACCGAACAGGGACTCTGCCTGTATATGCTCAATAAGCCTGTAAGCGAAGAATCGCAGCTCCTTTACAAATGAAAATATATTGCCTGAGCCTTGGATGCGCAAAAAACAAAGTCGACAGCGAATGCCTGGCCGGAGAACTTGAACGTGCCGGACATGTGCTCGTCGATGACA
The DNA here is from genome assembly GCA_002306075.1 of Synergistaceae bacterium UBA1358. Classification (GTDB taxonomy): domain Bacteria; phylum Synergistota; class Synergistia; order Synergistales; family Synergistaceae; genus Caenicola. The sequence goes on along the minus strand of DBRW01000022.1, from coordinate 4,451 downwards.
TAGAGTCGGCCGATGTCGGAATAGTCAATACCTGCGGATTTATACAGCCAGCGACTGAAGAGAGCATAGCTGCGATACTTGACCTTGAACAACTCAAAAAAGAGGGCAGGCTGAAAAAGATCGGCGTCGTAGGATGCCTTGTGAACAGGTATTCAGACGATCTGATCAAAGAGATGCCGTCGGTGGATTTCTGGGCAAGGAGCGAAGACTGGTCTTCTGTGATCAGGAGCATGGGCGGCTTCCCGGAGAATAAGCGGCGAAGAGGCAGACTTCCCTCATCGTCAAAGATCACCAGATATCTCAAGATCAGCGAGGGATGCGACAATAAGTGCACATACTGTGCGATCCCCGGGATAAGGGGAGGGCTCAGAAGTCTTTCGATAGATACGATCGTCTCTGAAGCCGATCAGCTTGTAAAAGAAGGAGCATCGGAGCTCTGCGTGGTCGGACAGGATCTTACCGTTTACGGGATCGATATCTACGGCAGAGGATCTTTGACAGAGCTCCTCGATGAACTGGAAAGAGCTCTCCCAAAAAATATCTGGATAAGGCTCCTTTACCTCCATCCAAGCAGAGTCACAACGGGACTGCTGGAACGGGTCGCCTCAGGGATACAGATCCTTCCCTATCTTGATATACCCATACAGCATGCCGATCCCGAGATCCTTTCGGCGATGAACAGGAAGATAACCCCGGAAGAACTTACCTCGATATTCAATACCGCCAGGAGCATAAATGACGACTTTGCACTGAGGACTACCTGTATGGTAGGCTTCCCGGGCGAAAAAAGACGCCATTTTGACAACCTGCTCGCCTTTGTCTCTGCAACCCGCTTTGACAGGATGGGGGCCTTCGCGTTCCATCCCGAGGAGGGGACTGAAGCAGAAAAGATGGAGGGCCGGGTATCCGATCAGGTCAAGCAGAAACGGCTCAAAAAGCTTATGGCGCTCCAGGAGGAGATATCCGCGGAACGCCAGGAAAAATTCGTGGGCAGAGTCTTGGATGTCCTTGTCGAGAGGGTCTACCGGGAGGCTTCTTTTGCTGAGGGAAGGAGTTTCCGCGAGGCCCCAGAAGTAGACGGGCTTGTTGAGATAAGGAATATAAGCGATAAAATAAAAGAAGGGGACATCGTCAAAGTCAGGATGGCCGAGGCGATGCCGCACGATATGGTAGGAGAAGAGCTGGTTCAATGATACTTATTCCTGAAATGAAGACATGGTATGGGATGATGGCCACGTTCGGAACACTGGGCAGGTTCAGCAAGATGCCCGGGACACTGGGGTCGATGGCTGCGTGTGTGATATGGATAGCTTTTGGGGGACTGCCGATCTGGGCAATAGCGTCAGTGGCCATTCTCGGGACCATAGCTGCCGACAGGTATGAAAAGGCCGTGGAGAGGGAAGATCCTCCCGAAGTTGTAATAGATGAAGTGGCAGGATGCTGGACTGCGTGCTGGGGATTTGACCCCACCTATGCGATAGTCGGCCTGTTTCTGTTCAGGATAATCGACATAACAAAACCGTTCCCTGTAAGACAGATGGAGAAGCTGCCGGGGGGCATCGGGATAATGGCAGATGATATAGCAGGCGGCATAATGGCAAACCTCCTTATCAGAGCAATGAGGTGGTTCTTCTACGAAGGCGGTATGGAAACTGTTCTGGGGCTGGTAGGGAAATGAAAGCCGACTTAAGACAGCTCGCGGAAAAACTGGTTTCCGAAGCGTATTCAAAAGGACTGACGGTCTCCTTTGCGGAATCATGCACGGGAGGGATGATAGCTTCTTCTGTGACGGACGTTCCGGGAGCTTCCGCAGTATTCCTCGGATCCGCGGTGACATACAGCAACGAGGCAAAGATCAAAATACTCGGAGTCGGACCGGACATAATTGCAGAGCACGGCGCGGTAAGCGCCGAGTGTGCAGAAAAAATGGCGGAAGGCGCGAGAAGGATATTCGGGTCTGACGTTGCATTAAGTGTGACCGGAATAGCGGGACCCGACGGCGGCAGCGAAGAAAAACCGGTCGGAACGGTCTGGTTCGGCATATCTGCCAAAGATGCGACCGTTACATTTAAAAGGAAATTCAGCGGCGAGAGGGCTGATATAAGATCCTCGGCGGTAAAAGAGGCACTGACTTCCATTTTGGAAAGGATGCAGTAAATATGCCAGGGTGAATCCCATCAATTTCAGGAGTTCTCCTGAGGACGTTCGTATGTATCGAGATCCCGAAGTCTCAGTTAAAGGTCCTTTCAAACTGGCTCTCGGCAAGAAGACGTGACTCTAATGAGTTCAGATGGGTCTCTCCCGAGACCATGCACATCACACTCAAGTTCTGCGGGGAAAGGTCGAAGGAAACGGTGGACCTGCTTCTGGAAAATTTGAAGAACATCAGAAGCAAAGGACCGTTTGCAATAAATATCGAAGGTATGGGCGGATTTCCCGATCTCATAAGGCCGAAAGTGCTCTGGGCCGGCGTCGGCGGAGAGACAGCGACCCTATCTGAGGTCAGGGACGAAGTTGAAAAAGCCGCGCACAGAGCATCGATACCGAGAGACAACAAAAAATACACGCCGCACGTAACTCTGGGACGCAGGAATTCAGACAGGGCCCTTGCTCAGGAGGTACTGCAGCAGATGCAGAGAACGCAGCCGTTCACAGAGCCATGGACAGTAAGGGAGATCATACTTATGAAAAGCGAGCTCTCTCCGATGGGGCCGAGGCATACCCCGCTGGGCCTTTTCAAAATATGACATACTGTTATAATATATTTGTAATCAAACAGCGCTGAACAAATACGGGGAGGCAATCAGATGGCCAAGAGAAAAGAATCGATAACCAGAGAAGACATACTTGAGCAGGCGTTGATCGAGATAAGAAGCAAGTTCGGCGACGGAGCGATAATGAGACTTGGCGATGAGGTACAGCGTGTTGCTGAGGTTATCCCCAGCGGCATACTCCCTCTTGACGTGGCGCTCGGAATAGGCGGTATCCCGAGGGGCAGGGTCGTAGAGATATTCGGCCCCGAAGGCGGCGGTAAGACTACCATAGCTCTTCATGTCCTCGCTGAGGCGCAGAGGAAGGGAGGGCTTGCCGCATTTATAGATGCGGAACATGCCCTTGATCCGCGCCTTGCGGCATCGGTCGGGGTGGACACCGCGAACCTTTACATGTCGCAGCCCGACAGCGGAGAACAGGCTTTTTACATACTCGACACCCTTGTCAGGAGCGGCGCGTTCGACGTCGTGGTGGTCGACTCGGTCGCTGCGTTGACTCCTCAGGCCGAGATAGACGGCAAGATGGGTGAAGGGAGCAACCAGATGGGTCTCCACGCGAGGCTCATGTCCTATGCACTGAGAAGGCTGACAGCCGCGATTTCAAAGAGCAACACGACGGTCATATTCATCAACCAGCTGCGTGCGCAGATAAGCACCGGCTACGGCGCAGGACCCACCGAAACTACAACGGGAGGACGCGCGCTGAAGTTCTACAGCTCTGTAAGGATCGAGGTAAAAAGAGGGAAACAGATCACCCAGGGAGAAAACGTTATAGGCCACGAACTTTGGATAAAGGTCGTAAAAAACAAACAGGCTCCTCCGTTCCGCACCGCGCACGCCACGCTGATATACGGAAAGGGCGTTCCCAAGGCAATGTCGGTCCTTGACATGGCGATCGACAGGGAAGTCGTGAAGAGGAAGGGCTCGTGGCTCGCATACAAAGGCGAGACCCTCGGACAGGGCAAAGAGGGAGTCGCCGCATATATCGATGAACATCCTGAACTTATGGAAGAGATTACAAAAGATGTCCTCCATAAGGTGGCAGAAGGACTCGGTCTCCTGACAGAGCCTGCTGCAGAGGAAGATGAGGCCGCTCACGGCAGCGTTGAAGATTCTGTGGAAGCTCTGCTCAACGAAGGAGTCCTGAAACTCGATCTTGGAGAGGACGAATAAACGAAAGTATCAATGATTGCCGGTCGATTAACCGTTACGTACATTTACTGAGAAAATAATCTGTCATTATGAATCTGGGTGCACAAAAAATGTCTGTGCACCCAGATTTATTTTAATGGGAAATATATGTAAGGTATATATCAAACAATAAATATTATATTGCATTATATGTACGATTTTAAATACTTTTAGTTATCTTTATTATGTGTAATAATCTAATTGTAATTGTTGACAGCAACAGCATTCATCTATAGAATACCTCATGCACTCTCCGGCGCAGGCCGGTCGAGGACGCACCATGACAGTTGAATACAGGGAAAAGCGAAAGTGCACATGTGGTTTAAGGATCATAAGTGCAGTTCTGAGACCGGGTCATTGAATAAATGATTTGAGTGTAAGGACAAAAGAAGAAGAAGTAAAGATGTGAGTCAGCGACTGAGACGGATATCGGAACTTAAATGTGAAGATATTCGAAAAGCACAACAGGAATCAAACGGAGAGTTTGAT
>DBRW01000021.1 GCA_002306075.1 Synergistaceae bacterium UBA1358 | reverse complement strand
GCTTTTTTTAAAGTATATGAATAATTTCTCGCGGCATCGGCCGCATCTTCTGTGAAGTGCTCGTAACTGTCGGTGATCTTCTGCTCAACCGCATTGTATGTCCTTAATGAAAAAAGGGCAGTGATCAGGAAAAATGGGATAATGTATACCCAAATGTTGATCTGTTTAAAGAGTTTTATGTTTTTCTCGTTCATTCAACACATCCCCTGCATTAGAGAGAAATGTCAGAAACATACAAAAACTGGATATGATCACAACGACATAAATGGGCACCGGTCAGATCCCAGGCTCCCCGATCTGCGCTATCCTTGGACAACTGATCGCAAGGATCCTGTTTCTCACAGTTCAAAGTTAAGATCCTTCCCGATCCGTTTTGTTATAAATTCACAGCGACCGGTTTTGACGCAGATCCTCAACAGCCGGCACAATGTTATTCCCTTACGAAACTCTGTAACAGATCCATGGTAATATTTTACCTTAAAATCAATATAAAATGGCAACCTTTTTAAGAAGGCTGCCATTTTTAATATCTTAATATTTTGATCGCATTGCCCGGTGCCGCATCTCACCGTTTTGTAGGGATGAGCAGAACGGAACATGGTGCCTTTATCGCAACTTTGCTGCTGACGCTTCCAAGGAAGAACTCCTTCACGTATCCTCTCCCCTGGCTTCCCATGACAACAAGCGGGATGCCTTTTTCCTCAACTGTTTTTATTATCTCGACGGCGGGCGAACCGTATTTGACGACCACGTCTACTTCGATATTTCCCCTGTCCTGAAGCAGCTTTTTCATACCTTCGAGTCTTGCCTTGTCTATCCTGTTGAATTCTTCGACCCTCTCATCAAGATGAGGGCTTATTTTTGCTGCATCCTGGACATGGAGGAGAGTCACCTTCCTGGCATTCCCGGGAGCGATTTCAAGAACTTTGGAAAACGCGACATCAGCGTTTTCTGAGAAGTCGGTCGGGTATAGCAGGTGGTCTGCTACCTGACATCCGTCTATTACGACCTTTCCATCCTCTTCGATTTTGTCGTCCCTCCTCGTCCTCATTATCAGAAGGGGCATGGATACTGAGTGCATGAGGTCGTTTGCAAGGGTGCTGAAGTATACGTCGCCGGATGATGATCGCTTTCTTGCCCCCGTGACAATAAGTGAATACCCTTCGGAGGCGGCAACCTTTTCGATTTCTCCGGCAGGATACCCCGCCAGTACCCGTGTTTCTACCTCAAATCCCGCCTCCATGAGTTTCTTTTTATTGTCTGCAAATGCGTCCTCGTATTTCTGGAGAGGAACATTCGATTGCCCTCTTGTGTAATCGATCACTTCTTCTATTGTCCTGTATTGTATCAACAGGCACTTTTTCGCTCCGTATGCCTTAAACCTTTCCACGCAGCCCATCAGCGCAAGGGAATCATCTGACAGATCGACAGCAACCACGAATTTTTCAAACATTTTTCTCTCCTCCTACTCAATATTTACTCACAGAGAAAAATTGTCAATAAACCTATAGCTCACTTGTCCGCCCGGTGATCTGTTCAGCGTCTTGTCGGTATCAGCAGTACCGAAGAGGGGCTTAGTCTCGCAATGTTCTGGCTCACGCTGCCCAGGAAAAACTCTTTGACGTATCCTCTTCCCTGGCTGCCCATTACAACGAGTTTCACTTCGGCATCCTCGACAAGTCTAAGTATCTCAAGAGAAGGCGACCCATACCTGACCGCCGTTTCGACTTCTGCCTTCCCTTCTTTTTCAAGCATGTCCTTCATTCCTTTAAGCCTTGCCTCATCAAGTTTGTTGAACTCCTTTATCCTGCTCTCCAAATGGGGACTGATCTTCGATTTGTCCTGCACGTGAAGGAGAGTTATCTTCTGCACGCTGCCCGCTGCCATCTCCTTTATGTACCTGAAGGCGATGTCCGCATTATCGGAGAAATCTGTCGGATAGAGGATATGGCTGCTGAGATCCGCTTTTTCTACTGCCGAAAGTTCATCTTCATCTGCGCCGACAGGATCATCAGTCCTTATCTGCATTACCGGATACTGTGCCGAGTGGATAAGGTCATTTGCGATCCTCCCGAAGCAGACCTCACCCGAAGGAGTATATTTCCTTGACGCAACGACAGTGAGAGAATAACCTTCTTCTTCGCATATCTTGTTGACATGGGCAGGAGAAAAGCCCGGGAGGGTCCTTGTTTCAACTTCAAATCCCTCCGCCTCTATCTGTTTCTTGTGCATTGAAAGAGTTTTTTCATACTCGTAAACGAGTTCATTCGAGTATATGCCGGAAAAATCGACTATCTCGTTCAGGTCCACGAACTGAAGCAAAAGGCATTTCTTCGCTCCGAACGTTTTCAATCCGCCTATTGACGACATCGATATCGCAAAGTCCTTTGATATGTCGGTTGCTACAATAAACTTCTCGAACATCTTGACCCCCTCCTTTCAGAGATGTCAGAAACCTTCTTTCCATTTGCAAAGAGAAACATGATATCTATTTACTTTGTTAGTACAATTATACATTATATAAAAAAATAATTGCACTACATTCAGGCCGATGATCCCAACGCCATGCTCACGCTTAAAAAGGAGCGCCCTTCCCGCAGGAAGGGCGCTCCTTTTATTCATTACGATGTGTAAGTTCCTATTTGAGGTTTTTTACATAATCGGGGTTTATAAGATTATCGGGAGTCCTGCCGCTCAGTATCTGGATCACGGAATCCGATGTCCCCTGCGATTCTCTGGCAAGGCATTCCATGGTCCATCCTGCAAGGTGTGGCGTGCAAAGGACATTGTCCAGTGCAAAGAGCGGGTTGTCCTTTGATGTGGGTTCCACGCTGTATACATCTATTCCGGCACCGGCGATCCGGTTTTCACGCAGTGCCTCAACAAGGGCCTCCTCATCTACAAGGGCTCCCCTTGCAGTATTGACAAGATATGCGCTCTTTTTCATCTTCCTGAGTTTATCCCTGTCTATGAAGCCGCAGGTTTCGTCGCATAGCTGACAGTGGATGGAAATGACGTCGCTCTTTTCAAGAAGTGTATCCATGTCGACTGACAGTGCCCCGGCAGCCGAGATCCTTTCGGGGTCAGCATAGGGGTCATAACATAAAAGATCGACCCTGAAGGGCTTAAGCATTTCGGCAAGGCTTGATCCCGCAGCGCCCAGTCCTATTATACCCACTGTCTTTCCAGTCAGCTCAGATGCCTGGAGGGCTTCGCTCTTCCATCCCCCGTTCTTCTGGATCTCCGTCGACTTTGGCATAAGCTTTAAAAGGGCCATCATCAGGGTGAGGGCATGTTCCGCTACACTGACCCTGTTGGCTCCCGGAGTGTAAGTTACGGCAACACCATAGTCAGTCGCCGCTTCTACATCAATATTGTTTGGGACAGAGCCGCACTTGGCAATTATCTTGAGGTTTGTTGCGGCCGCTATGACATTCCTTGTAAATTTGCCCCTTGCTGTACAGACCACGGCGTCCGCATCCCCTATCAGTTCGATGAGTTCCTTCTCATCAGTGTAACTGTTGTCAGGATCTCCGAACCTTACACTGCCGACCTGATCCATCAACAGATGGAGTTCACGTACTTCGCATTCGACTACGACGATATCATACATATAAAGACCTCCGGATCATTCATTTACACTGCGCTGAAAATTTCAATTAAAGCAAAATTGGTCATTGTCAGGCAACGCGGGTATATTATCCACCAAAATCGGCACAGATGCACCCTCTTTCCGCTTTTTTGAAAGAAAGAGAGAAAGCTCCCTTTGCGGGAGCTTTCCCTGGCGTTGCCGAGCCTGAACTGGATCAGTCCCTCTTTGCCGGTATCAGCAATACCGGAACGGGCAACTGGCGGGCAATGTTGTGGCTAACGCTTCCAAGGAAGAATTCGTTGACGAACCCCCTGCCCTGGCTTCCCATCATCACCATTTCCGCAGATAGTTCCCTTGCGCTTTTCAGGATCTCCGCAGAGGGCGAGCCATATTTGAGCACTGTTTGTACCTCGGGACATCCCTTCTCCAGCAGCAGTTTTTTCATCGCCTCAAGCCTTCCGGTATCGATCCGGTTGAACTCCTCTATCTTGTCGTCGAGGTAAGGCGATATCCTGTATTCATCCTGGATGTGGATCAGAGAGATCTTATCTTTGATCATAGGTATCATTTTGATCAGATAATTGAAAGCATACTCCGAATTTTTGGAGAAATCTGTTGCGAAGAGCACATGGCCCGCTACGCTCCCGGGCAGTTTGTAACGCTCATATTCTTGAGAAGTCTTTCCGTCAGCTGACTTGAATATGTAGGTCGGTATCCTGGCACTGTGTATGAGCTCGTTCGCCATGGAGCCGAAAATATGCCTGTCCGACCCAACTGCTATGATCGAATATTTTTCATCTACCGCTATCTTGTTAACATGCGATGCTGAAAGACCTTCAAGCACCCTTGTCTCCACCTTGAACCCCAGACTTTCAAGCGCCGACTTCTGATTCTCAAGATTCTTGTTGAAATCCTCAAATACAGTAGGTTTGTAAAAACTGTCAAATCCAAGCACATCAAGGGTCCCCCAGAAATGGAGGAGCAATATCTCTTCTGTTCCAAATCCCTTGAGCCCTCCTGAAGAGTTTACCAACGCCAACGATTCCCTCGTAAAATCAGATGCCACTATTGCACGTTTGAACATTGCTGCTCCCCCCTTGGATAGATTTGAAATGTTTTTATTGTTCTACAATGATATATAACATTGTTATCTCTTCAAAGCAAGAGCGCAAATACTTTTTAAACAAGAAAAGTGATAAAGCAATCGGAAGTATATTATAATCAGGCTCTTCCTTCATTAAGCATGTCAATTTTGGAAAGGAGTGAAAGCAGGTAGAGAAGGACCGCCCCGTTCGCTGTAAGGACTATTCCAATGACAGGTCCCGGGATAAGGTTCCTTATCAGCATAGATGTCCCAAAAATTATAGAGAGGGTGTTCAGGGTCGTCTGGGTAATGAGCAGTTTTGTGATCACTGACGGCACTGGGGCCGTCTCCCCGTGCCTTTCGCCGGGCATAGAGGCAAGCATTTTTACAAGCGGTATGGCACCGCCTGCGATATTAAGGAGCGCTATGATCAGAGTCAGCAACGGGACCATTACACCGGGGACTATACATGAGACTATACCCATGGACGCAAAAATGAGCCCGAGAAATACGAACGGCCATGTCCTTGTGAAAGACCTCAGCGGAGTATTTCCGAAAGCTGTCATCTGGATGGACATTATGACCACAAGGAGTCCAAGCTGGGCGCTCCCTGAAAAGGGCAGAAGGCCGAAAGTAACGGGTATAAGCAGCAGCCCAAGCAAGACCATGAATATACCTGTGATGAGGATGACCGCCCTCTCGTCCGAAAGGCTTATGCCTCCCGGCGGCCTCTTTTCGGCGGCCGGATAGAGTGCGTAGACCTTATAGAGCACCGCGGTGAGTGAAAGGATCAGCAAACCGTACAGAAGCACTGAAAATGCCGTCAGAGATTCCGGGATGAAATCTTTATCGAGCAGCAGTATGGAGATCACTATTGAGAGGGAATAGAGGGCGGCACAGTTTACTGCAAGCTTCATCAGTATCCCCCCCTTCTTTTTCCAAAGCGGGAATTTATCTTTGGAGAAGAGCATCTGCAGCAGAAGGATCATACCTCCGGGTCCGAAACACATAAACAGCATGGCCCTCGGAATGCTTTTTAGAAGGTTGGGAACGAAACATGTGACTATGCCTATACAGGCAATGATAATGCCGAGCATCAAAACCGGAAGCGTCCTTTGGGAGATGCCGCCAAACGGCGTTTTGCCAAGTACAGTGATCTGGAGCGCATATATGAATATCAGAAGTCCGTACAGGCCGTTTTCATAGTAGGGCACTTTGCCCGAGTAAACGGCAAAAAGCAAAAGTCCCGCAATGACCATCGTCAGACCCGCGATAAGCAGTATGACAAGGTCTGACGGTATGTCTGCTCTTTTTGAATACCACCCGGCGGACATATTCAAGGCTTCCTCACCATCATCTCCGCATCAAAAGTCTTTCAGGCATAAGGATAACTCTTTCAAATGCCCGAACATCTAGCAATATGTCCCTTTGGTCCTGTAATTTTCACGCCTTTCGTCAGCCATCTGTTTCATCATCTTGTCGAATTCATCTCTCTTTTCCCTGTAAAGGTAGTCTGCAGACCTGGCTGTTTCAGGGAATATTATGACTAACGAACCTTTTTCTATCTCAGAAAAGATGTATGTGACCGCTTCCTCGACGCTTACGGAATCTGCCGGAGGGGTAACGTCTTTGAATATCGCGGTCCTGACGTTGCCGGGACAGAAGACAGAAAACTGAAGCCCCTCGTTCTGAAGTTCATACTGGAGACATTCCGTCATTGATATGACGGCGCTTTTGCTGGCGGCGTATACTGCCTGATAAGGCACAGGGACTTTCCCTGCGATCGATCCTGTGTTGATGATGTGTCCTGCCCCCTGTTCCCTCATTACCGGTATGGCAGTATAGGTTCCATAAATGACCCCCATCAGGTTCAGGTCGATAATATATCTCCATATGTCAAATGTTATCTTTTCAGTCGGGAGAGTCAGTCCCATTCCTGCGTTGTTGAAGAGGAAATCTATACGCCCCAAGTTGTTTTTTGCCGTCGAAATCAGGCTTTGGACCTGATCAAGTTTTGTCACGTCGGTAAGTACAGGGTAAACTTTTCGGGGATAGCCTTTTTCAAGACGTTCGGACTCCCGCTTCAGGTTATCTTCATTGAAGTCCCCCATAAATACCGCGTTCGCTCCTCTTTTCAGGAGTTCTTCGGCAATGCCCAGCCCCAATCCGGAAGCTGCTCCTGTGACTACCGCTGTCTTGTTTTCAAAGTATCCGCTCATGGTCTGCTCCCCCTTTCAGCTGATCAGCTCGTCTGTCGCAATAAATGTCATTGTGTCCGTGGCATCTGATCCGTTTGCACGGACTTTCATGTAAGTGATCCTGAATCTCCGACGTTCAGGCGTGCAGACCCTTTCAGCATCATTGCCCTGACATACTTGAGGATCGGCAGCCGTGACATCTCGCTTATTATCCTGAACTGAAGCATGTTCATCTCCAGGTCGAACCTGACCCATTCGATATTTCCTTCTCCCTCCCAGGCCCTGACAGCTTTCATCTCCTGAGGGTATAGAGTCGCATGGCTGAGCGATGCACCGACCTTGCCAAGTTCAGGGATGTACCTCCATCCGAAAAAATTTATCCTGGAATTTTGATTCAGGAGACCAAGTTCCTCTTCACTGAGTTCTCTTCCCCTTGAAAGGCCGATCCTTAAAAAAGTATTACTCTCATAGGCAGCGGCAGAAAACCAATGATCTCCGCTGTGTCTCAGAGATGCAATATCCGCAAAGATCTTCGGCATACCATCTTCCTCTCTGCCTCCGATTATCGGGCAAGCCTTGTTTTCCCAGATGACCAGAACATACTCTCCGTCGATCTCCTCCTCATTTTTTGCATATATGACGGGTGCACTTGCCTGGATCAGCCTGTACTCTCCCCCGGACATCCAATCTACATCGCGGCACTCGGCAAACTGGATATTCACGGTGGGGCTGATCAGTTCAAAAGCTTCCGGGATGATCTTTAAAAGCGCCTCTTCCTCCGTTTCAAAACTGACGGATATGGTCGTCATGTCGCCATAAACAGTACGTACCGGATAAAAAGGTTCCCCGCTGAAATGGACCGGCATTCTATAGACCAGATCGTCTTCGATCCTGAATCTTCCCTTCGCAGCCATTGTTGCTCCCCCTTTTCGGGCATAGATCAAGAGACACCGGATAAACTAATTGAGCAATTCCTCGTGCGCTGAAGCAAGAAGTTCCCTAATTTTTAGGTTCTGCGGACAGTGGAGCTCGCACACCCCGCAGGAGACACATCTGTCCGCTCCCCTGCCGTGTTTGAAGAATACCTCCCTGTATTGGTCCTTTACGGACTCGTCCATGGTATTGCGGTATTTGTTGTATAGAGCAAAGACGGATGTTATCATCACGCCCCTGGCACAGGGCATGCAGTATTTACAGTCAGTGCATGGGATCGTGACGCTGTTTATATACTCCCTTGATATCCGGTCAACGAACTCTTTGTCTTCTTCGCTCATCACTCCCGGCGCCGATCCGCTGAATATCCTCAGGTTATCCTTAAGCTGCTCCATATTGCTTGTGCCGCTCAGGACAACAGATACTTCCGACTGGTCATATAGCCATCTGAAACACCATTCAACGAGCGACCGTTTTTCATGATACCCTTCGATCATATCCAGTACGGACTTAGGAGGATCATTGACGAGAGAGCCTCCCCTGAGGGGCTCCATTATCGTTACCGGCAGCTCTTTTGAAGATGCGTAACGAAGTCCTTCCACTCC
>DBRW01000003.1:6564-20241 GCA_002306075.1 Synergistaceae bacterium UBA1358 | reverse complement strand
CTGCTGGCAAGCGTCCCTTCCATCGTTATGGGCCTTTTTGGGTTTGTGCTTATCCTCCTGCTCAGACGAACTTTTGCGCCTGACGCGACCACATGCATCAGCCTTGCCGCATTCTGTCTTGCGTTGCTTGTGATGCCGGCGCTTGTCGTAACCACAAGGACATCGATAGAAAGCCTTCCGGAGTCTCTTGTAATTACAGGAACAGCACTTGGATTTACCGAACACCAGCTGCTTCGCCATATTCTTGTCCCTGCGGCAGGAAAGGGGATTCTTGGCGGGATCATGCTGGCGATGGGACGGGCAGCGGAAGATACCGCAGTTATCATGCTGACGGGGGTAGTAGTCAATTCCGGACTGCCTGCAGGGCTCGGTTCAAAGTTCGAAGCCCTACCTTTTCTCATTTTCTATACTGCCGCTCAGTATGTCGATCAGAATGAGCTTCTCAGAGGTTTCGGAGCTGCGATGGTCCTTCTCGTCCTTTCTGCGGGACTCCTTTATGCTGCATCCAGGCTTCAACGAACGATGGAAAAACGCTGGAGGGGAGCAAAATAATGGGTCTCTGTGCAGAAATTCAGAATCTATCAGTTTCATTTCACGGCAGAAAAGCTGTCAGCGGAATAAATGCGGCATTGCCGTCAGACGGCATAACGGTTCTTATCGGACGCTCCGGTTCCGGGAAGACGACTTTTTTAAGGGCTTTGAACAGGCTCAATGAGACTTTTGAGGGATACGAAGGGTCGGGAAGCATACGTTTGCTTCTTGGAGGTGAAATGAAGGACATCTGCTCTTCAGGAACATTGAACCTGACTGAATTGCGGAGAAAGGTCGGGATGGTCTTCCAGACACCCAATCCTCTTCCGTTGAGCATACGAAGGAACATCATGCTGCCGCTGGAACTCATGTTGGGATCCGGGGGATCAGAGGCTGACGAAAAAATGGAAACGGCACTCAAGACAACAGGGTTATGGAATGAAGTCAGAGACAGGCTTGATACGCCTGCAAACAGACTGTCCGGTGGGCAGCAGCAAAGACTCTGTCTTGCGAGGGCTCTTGCCCTTGAACCGGAGATGCTGCTTCTTGATGAACCCACAGCTTCTCTGGACAAGAGGTCTGCTGAGCAGATCGAGGACCATCTGCTGTTCCTTAAAGACAGATATTCCATCGTTATGGTATCTCACAGCGTAAGACAGGCACTTAAGCTAGGAAGCTACTTTGTACTGCTTAAAAATGGCACTGTTGCAGCTTCATTCTTTAAAGAGGAGCTTCCGGAAGGGAAAGATGCTGAAAAAGCACTGACCGACCTTCTTTAATGACTTGCTGACAGTTCCTTGTAAATCTATCTCGAGATCACATTTTTAAGGGGATATACGAAATGCACGATATCGGACCAATTTTTGAAATGATGAGAAATGAAGTTGCAATGGGTCCCATCCACATAAAGGAGATAAGCGAGAAAGGCATTCCCATTATAGGAACCTATTGTACTTACACACCCTGGGAGCTGATCAATGCAGCCGGCGGGATCCCTGTTTCGCTGTGCAGTACAAGTGAAAAACCGATAGGTGAGGCAGAGAAGCACCTTCCCAGAAACCTCTGTCCGCTCATCAAGTCCAGCTATGGCCACGCACTTACAGATACCTGCCCTTACTTTCATTTTTGTGACATGGTCCTCGGTGAGACGACCTGCGACGGCAAAAAAAAGATGTATGAGTATCTGCGAGAAATAAAGGAAACTTATGTAATGCAGCTGCCGCAGACAGTGAACGGTTTGAACAGCATGAAGATGTGGAAGGATGAGATCCTGCTTCTCAAAGATTTTCTTGAATCAAAATTCAATGTGGAGATCACCGGCGAAAAACTTTCTGCCTCCATTAAACAGCGCAATGAGATACACAGTACGATGATGGGATTTTACTCTCTTGCCTCCCTCCCATCGCCGGTCCTTACGGGCAAGGAGATCATGCTGGGATCTGATTACCTTAAGTTTTCCTTTGATTACGAAAGGACAATGGAAGTAATAAGAGATCTGACTCTAAAGCTTAAAGAAAACTATGCTTCGGGAGAAAGGCGGATCGATCCTTCTGCAAAACGTATCCTGATAACCGGATGTCCAATGGGAAAGTCGCTTGAAAAGATCGTAGACGCTATCGAATCGAAGGAAAACGGGGGAGTCGTAGTCGGATTTGAGAACTGCGGAAATCTTAAATGCTCTTCATCTTTGGTTGACGAGTATTCAGATCCTATAGACGCTATAGCTGACAAGTATCTCAATATTCCATGCTCGGTAATGTCACCCAACTCAAAAAGACTTGAACTTATCAAAAAATACGTAAAGGAATACAGGGCAGACGGCGTCATAGATGTCATTCTCCAGGCTTGCCACACATACGCAGTAGAAACCCGCTCAGTACGCGAATTCCTTAATAGATCGGGCATCCCTTATATGGCTGTGGAGACCGATTATTCTCAGGGCGATACAGGCCAGCTTGCCACAAGATTTGGCGCTTTTATAGAGATGCTCTGATGTATACCGCAGGAATAGACATAGGGTCATCGAATATAAAAGCCGCGATCTGGAACGGTTCCTCTTTTGAAGTATGGAGTCAGCCTACCGGGTGGGATATCAGCGAAACATCGGAGGCCGTGATCCAGGTCCTTTTGGACAGATCTTCCCTGAAAATGGAAGATCTGCACCAAGTTGTTGCTACCGGTTACGGAAGAAAGATGTGCCGTTTTGCCGGAAGATCTGTGACCGAGATAACCTGTCACGCTGCGGGAGCCTTTCATTTGGTCAAGGATGCGGAGACTGTTCTGGATATCGGCGGACAGGACGTAAAGGTAATAAGGCTGGACATCGAGGGTAAAGTTACAGATTTCCTGATGAACGACAAGTGTGCCGCCGGTACGGGACGATTCATCAGCAATATGGCAGTTCTGCTGGGTTACAGTCTTAAAGATTTTTCGGATATACCTGCGGAAACTGAGATCAGTAAAATATCTAGCATGTGTACAGTTTTTGCCGAATCAGAGGTGATAAGCCTCCTTTCCGGGGGAGTGGCAAAAGAGAGCATTGCACTTGGGCTCCTTGATTCGATCGCGTCAAGAGCAGCAGGGATGGTCATTCGCATTTCAGACAGAGGACCTGTGGTACTTACAGGCGGTCCTGCACTCAACAAAAGGCTTGCCACGCTTATTTCGAAGCACCTGGGTCGGCCTGTCCTCACCTCGGAACTGGCGCAGTTCTCCGGTGCTATAGGTGCTGCACTGATAGCAGCGGAATAAAGGAAACGTTCAAGAAGGGAGGCGGTCCGATGGTCGTAAAGGGATTTTGACAGAATAAAACGAACCTTCCGCACGTTGTGCGGTTTAGCGTCGGACATCCTTCACTTATTACCCTACCTCTGAAAGGTGAATTTTCTTTATTTTCAGGGGACGGGGGCAAAGGGACTTATCTGTTAAATATCCCATGAATAATTTGTATTACTGCGCTGTTTTCTGTTTGACCGCAACCTGATGAAAAAATTAAGGAGTGAATGTTTTGAACAAGATAAGATTCTCGGTAATGGTTCTTGCAGTATCGCTTATGATCGCCTTGCTTGCACTTCCCTCGGTGGCCCAGGAATACGTAAACATAGGAACTGGACCCACAGGCGGGACGTACTATCCTGTAGGTTCAGGTATAGCAAAAATTTGGAGCGACAACGTACCGGACCTAAAGGCTACGGCACAGGCCAGCGGAGGTACCCGCAACAACATCCAGCTCATGGAAGCCGGTGACGCGGAAGTAATCTTTGCGGACGGCCTTTACTATGACGCATACAACGGCCTGGCAAGCTATATCGGCCAACCGAAGAAATTCATCCGCGCTCTTGTACCTCTTTATCCTGAGGCGGTGCATATCGTTGTCCTCAAAGGAAGCGGAATTAAAAGCATCCAGGACCTTAAGGGCAAAAAAGTATCAGTCGGAGCTGTAGGCGGCAGTGTATCCCTTACAGCGGAGACCCTTTTTAAACATGCAGGGCTTGACCCGAAAAAAGATATGAAGCTGGAATATCTCGGACATGCAGAGTCTGTCAATGCTTTTATGGATAAGAACATTGATGCAGCAGTTACAGTTGGAGCCATTGGGATCGCAAGCGTTGTCGAACCGATGACGCTTGGGATAGTTGAACTTATTGACGTATCGAATGATCTTGTCGAAAAAATGATCAAGACTACACCATATTTTGCAAAAATGACTATCCCAGCGGGAAGCTATAAGGGTCAGGAAAAAGATGTTAAAACCTTCAGCAGCCCCAATATCCTTGCAGTACACGAAAAAATTGGAGAAAGTACAGCTTATATGATGACCAAAACGCTTTTCCAAAACAAAAACGACCTGGTAGTTATCAGCGCAAGGATGGCTGCAATGGACGCGGCAAAAATAAAGGACATCAAGATCCCTCTTCATCCGGGTGCGATAAGATATTACAAGGAGATAGGGCTCATAAAGTAACGGCACTCATTTTGCAAATAGAATTTAGGTATATGTTCATTAAGGATATTCCTATACATATTCGCGGGAACCGGACCAATATCCGGTTCCCGCGAATATAGTTTTTGTCGTCGGATCAGCCCTGGATCGCCTGACCGATCTCCCTTTTCTTTGCGTTTTTATATACGGCTGCTGCAGTCGTCAGACCTACAAGCGACATCCCTACCGTCTTGAAGAAATTGCTTTTTCCCTTATAGGGAGGTGTTACAGACCCTCCCAGCAGGGTACTTATCTTGTGTACCTGTTCAGGCTTGAGCAGGCCTTCTTTTATCGGCTGGCTGAGGTCTCCGCTCTCTTCCATGGCGTACTCCAGATCAGCGTATACAGTATCAACGACCTTCCATAGCGCAGCTGGGTATTCTCTTATGGAAGGAGAGTAAGAACTCACTCCTACAAAGCATTTATCCGCCAGAAGGACAGGGGCTGAGGAGGGCGTATGCGGCGGTCGCACCTATACCAGCAACTGGTCTGAACAGCATGTCGGATTCGGATGCGGTCTTGGCACATTTGGCCTTTCCACAAGCCTTATTACAAAATACGGCTCTGCCGGAAGGCTTGGATGCCTTGTCACAACACTGAAACTGCCGGTGACAGAACGCGGCATACTGATGTCTATCGGTACTGCAGCAAGTGCAGAGCCTGCATAAGAAGATGCCCCGCAAAAGCTGTGAGCATCTCAGGAGGAAAGGATCATGCGGCCTGTTCGGCATTTATCAATAAAACAAAGGTAATGTCCCCCCGAGACTTAGATGCGGAAAGTGCCAGGCCGGCGTCCCGTGCCAAAACAGAATTCCAAATTTGTAACATACCTAAAAACCGGACCTGTACCAAGAATTATATTTATCCGATACATGAAAGCGGGGGAGCATTTAATGTTCAGGGATATGAGAAGGATCAACCAGTTGTTGTCAAAGGAAGATACTGATGCAATTATGAATAGATGCACCAACGGGGTCCTGGCATGCTGCGGAGATGACGATTACCCTTACGCAGTCCCCGTGAGCTTTGTCTGTCACAGCGAAAATATTAATTTTCATTTAGCGAAATCAGGACACAAGATAGACGCCATAGAGAAAAACCCGAAAGTATCTTTTGCTGTCATTGACGAGGATAGGATCGTAAGCAAGGAATACACACCATATTTTATAAGCGCAATTGCCTTCGGCAGGGCAAGGATGGTTGAGGGAGACGAAAGGCTTGAAGCTTTCCAGGCTCTTGTTGAAAAATATTCAGGGGATCAGCCGGAGGAGTCCAAAGACAAGGAAATAAAAGGATGTACAAACGCATGCATAATTGCTATTGATTTTGACCACATCACAGGCAAATAGGTCATTGAATTCGTAAGGGCAGAAATGGGATAAGCCGCCTAATTGAAAAACAAGACAGCCCGGCATCAGGCTCAGTTCTTCAGAGGAACACCCTGTGTGTTGGATGGTCATTTTTTTTATTGATTTTGTTTGGTGACGTCGGCCTTAAGATTCCAGACTCTAAGACTTAATAATTAAATGTATATTATTGACAAATATATGTTATGATAGCCATAGATGCTGGCATTTATAATATAATAACCATAATTTCCTAATTTGCCTGTATATTTTAAGAATCAATTTAATGTCACAGATCACACAAGGAGGTCTTTGAGATGAAAGTCCCATTCTGCACCTGTGTTGACCATCAATGCCGCTGCAATCCCATAAATCACCCGCACGGCTGCACTCCGTGCATCGCGAAGTGCCTTGCCGAAAAGGAGATACCTGTCTGCTTCTATCGTAAAATTGACCCCAACATGGACAGGAAGCAGGATTACACGTTCAAGGGCTTTGCCAGATTCGTGACCGACCACGAAGAGAAGTCCCAAAAGTAACAGACATCTTCTCACTTCCAAAGCGCACCGGACAAAAATGGACAGTCTGAAAAGGCTGTTCATTTTTTTATTAACAAAATATCGTCGTTGGATATAAAATATGCCAAGCAACCAAAGAAAGGTGGTGTAAGTTTTGATTAGACTTAGATTTTTATTATTGATCATCCTCACATTCACACTGCAGGCCCCTGCGTTTTCCTGTACGACTACGATAGCGGGCAAGAACGCGACTGCGGACGGTTCCGTTATGGTTTCGCATTCCGACGACGGGCTCAGTGACGCAAGCCTTGTTTTCGTGCCGGCGATGGACCATGCGCCCGGATCGATGCGGCCTGTCTTTTATTCAAATGAATCACTCGGATTCAAGCCTGAATGGGGAGGCACCCAGACTCACAGGCTGATCACCAGGGGAAGGGGCCCGGTCTATGACAAAAAGGGACTGCCCGCCTCTATCCCGCTCGGATTTATCCCGCAGGTCGCCCACACCTACGCCTACTTTGACGCGAATTACGGAATAATGAACGAACACCAGCTGACGATAGGCGAGTGCACGGACCTGGCAAAAGTACACCCGGAACCGGAGCCCGGAAAAAGAATATTCTATTCATCTGAACTTTCAAGAGTTGCATTGGAGAGAACAAAGACTTCCCGGGAAGCCGTAAAACTGATGGGCGGGTTGATCGAGACCTACGGATATTACGGAACAGGTGAGACCCTTCTCGTCGGTGATCCGAATGAAGGCTGGGTCATGGAGATGGCCGGCTGCGATATGGACGGGTCCGGAGGCGTATGGGTAGCCCAAAGGGTCCCGGATGACAAGATATTCGTCGCGGCAAACCAGTTCCGCATAAGGGAGATAGATCCGAACAGCCCGGACATAATGTTCTCAAAGAACATATTTGAGATCGCCGAGAAAAAGGGATGGTGGAAGCCGTCCGACGGAAAGCTCGATTTTGCTAAGGTCTACGGAGACGGGGAATTCCACCACCCATACTATTCGCTCAGGCGTGTATGGAGGGCGATGTCGCTCCTTGCCCCGTCGCTCGGACTTTCACCGTGGGCAGAGGACGCGTTCACAAAGGATTACCCTTTTGCGGTCAAACCGGACAAAAAGGTCACCGTTGAAGATATCGCCGCCATACACAGGGACAACTACGATGGCACGGAGTTCGATCTCACCGTGGGTCTGGCTGCCGGACCGTTCGGAAACCCGACGAGATATGAGGGCAACGCCGAGTCCGTCGCGGACTCCGAGGGAAAACTTACAACGCTTGTGGGTGAATTTGAGAGGCCGCTCGATATTTATCGCTGCGTATATTCCTACGTTGCCCAGTCCCGCAGCTGGCTGCCCGATGAGGTCGGAGGAGTCCTCTGGTTCGGCCCCGACAGGCCCTCTACGAACGCACTGCTGCCTTTCTACTGCGGGATGGCGGACCTTCCGAAGGAGATCCAGCAGGCAAACATACTGGACCTGAGGATGGACAGCGTATGGTCGGCCTTCAACTTCGTGGCGAATTACTGCACGATAAAGTGGTCGTATATGATAAAGGACATAAGGGAAGTCAGGGAAGAGGTTGAAAAGAGGGCCTTCGCCGTGCAGGATCTTCTTGAGACCAATGCCGTGGAGCTGCTGAAGAAGGGCAGAGTGGCAGAGGCAAGAAAAATGCTGACCGTATACTGCAGCGAAAATACCGTGGAAGTGCTCGATGCATGGCACAAGCTGGCAGAAAGGCTCTATGTCAAGTATAATGACGGAT
Organism: Synergistaceae bacterium UBA1358; assembly: GCA_002306075.1. Classification (GTDB taxonomy): domain Bacteria; phylum Synergistota; class Synergistia; order Synergistales; family Synergistaceae; genus Caenicola. The sequence goes on along the minus strand of DBRW01000003.1, from coordinate 12,086 downwards.
ACCTGAACACAGCCGAAGAGATAGGACAGCCTCTTTTCTATCCTTCCTGGTGGCTGGAAAAAGTCGGTTACGGAAACGGACCTACCGATTACCGCAAGAAAAAATAATATCTTCATAATCGTCTGGAGGTGAAATGTATGCCGGTGATCAAGATCGATTGTTCCGCTATGGAAGTCGAAAAGAAGGAGCAGCTGATAAAGTCTCTCACACAGACAGCCAGCAGCATAATGGGCATCCCAGAGGCCGCCTATGTGGTCCTCATCAATGAAATGTGCAAGGACAACATAGGGGTGGGGGGAGAGATGCTGTCAAAGAAACAGCACTGAAGAACGCCTTCTGTCTATTTATCGTAAATCACGGACATCCCGAAAACTCCGGGGTGTCCGTTTTTATCATTTCAGACTTTAGATCGCTAAAGCTCACAGGCTGAGTGTAATTTTTTAACATGGATCACTTTATGTTATACTACTAAGATATTCAGGCATAACAGGGGAGATGAGAATGCAAGTTAAAGGGGGAATAAGATAATGGCAGATGCAAAGATCAAACCTTTCAGATTTATGGAGTCCGCAGTCCTGCTCCTTGCGACGGGGATAAGGGCACAGACGCTCCGTGAGTTGTATGCAGGCCTTAAACAGGTAGATGACAGTTCGATCTACTTCCATTTCTGGGGGCGTATGGTCAGGCCCCACATTTCTGAGTCGGAATTCAACAACGACTTCGCCTCATGGATAAACAGCAGTCTCAGGGATTTCAAACTCGCAGAAGCTTTGGGGGCCATAAACCCGGTCAAATTCCAAAACTTCGACGATATACGCAATGTTATTCTGGATATCCTTGACAAAAGGCTGGAAAACGATGATTTCCTAAGCTGGAAGAAAGCAGACCGTGACTTCCATTTCATCGCATGTAAAAAATTGGTCTTCGACACGGGGACTGAGGCTGCCTCCCTTGAAGAATTTCCCGATGCCGTGAGAAACTGCAGCAGAGAGAGCTTCTTCTACCATTTCATTGACGGCAGGAGGCGTTCTCCCGAATGCAAGGATGATTTTACGTTATGGCTTGAGCAGTTCCCCGAAGAGTCCGCGTCTTTGAGGAAGAGGCTCAAAAATGTCGATTCCTACCTCTTTTCCCTCTCTGAACTCAAGGCACAGGTCTTATCGATAATCGACGACTGGAAGGCCGGCAAAGGGGGCATGATGTGATGTCTGAGATGCTGAATAAATATGCCGAGATCATAGGGTCCGCCGCGATGGACAGCCTCGTCAGGGTCGCTGACAGGCTGAAGGGCAAAAAGATAGTCCATGTCAATTCCACAAGATCAGGCGGAGGAGTGGCCGAGATCCTTTCTTCGATGATACCCCTGTCCAAAGAGCTTGGTCTTGATGTTTCGTGGGAAGTGATCGAGGGCGACGAATCATTTTTCAACTGCACGAAGATGATGCACAACACCCTTCAGGGCATGCCGGGGGTGCTGTCTGACCGTCAGAAGGAGACTTACCTTGATACCGTCCGCAGGAACGCGGAGAAGCTCAAGGATATCCTGGGGGATGCCGATTATGTGTTTATTCACGATCCTCAACCCGCTGCGCTGATCCACAGTTTCCCGAAAAGGAAGGGGAAGTGGGTCTGGAGATGCCATATAGATGTAAGTGCTCCCAACAAAAGCGTCTGGAAGTTTATCAAAGAACAGGTATCCGCTTACGACGCCTCGGTCTTCTCCCTGCCCGACTTTGCCCAGAAGCTGCCTCACCCGCAGTTCCTCATCACACCGAGCATCGATCCCCTCTCGGAGAAGAATATCCCGCTCGAAAGGGACGAGATCGAAAAAACTTATAATGATCTGGGCATCCCCATGGATAAGCCGATCGTGCTTCAGGTATCGAGGTTTGACAAATTTAAGGACCCCCTGGGTGTCATAGAGAGCTACCGGATAATAAAGGAACATGTGGACATCAGACTAGTAATGGCGGGAGGAGAAGCCGACGACGATCCTGAGGCACTCGAGATACTGAGGGAAGTCGAGGACGCCGCAAAAGGAGACCCCGATATATCGATCCTCATGCTTCCTTCCGACTCGCACAGGACGATCAACGCACTTCAATCGGGCGCCGATGTGGTAATGCAGAAATCGATCCGCGAAGGCTTCGGCCTTACCGTTACGGAAGCAATGTGGAAAAACAAGGCTGTCATAGGCGGCAATGTCGGCGGGATAAGACTCCAGGTCATAAACAGATTCAACGGTTTCAGGGTAAGGACGCCGGAGGGTGCGGCCATAAGGACGCGATACCTGCTTTCACACCCATGGAAAAGGGAGAGGATGGGGAAAAACGCCAGGGAATATGTCCTGGAGAATTTCCTTATCACCGGACATTTGAAAAGATACATTACGATGCTCATCTCTCTTGATCTGAAAGAAGGGCCGTGGGAGAGATGGTTCTGAAGCCGCCCAGGCTCACACCAGAAGAGTATGTGCATTTCTTTTCAGCATACGACCGTGTCTCGCCGCTGCTGATCAGTGATTATGACGGAACTCTAGCCCCTTTCAGAAAGGAGAGGGAGAAGGCTGTTCCCGGGGCGCAGACTCAGGATCTTCTTGGTGCGATCTGTGACGCCGGCGGAGAAGTGATCCTCGTCTCGGGAAGGTGCGCAGAGGAAGTCCGGCAGCTTGTATCTCTTCCTGTGGAGATATGGGGGTGCCACGGCATGGAAAGACTCGGCCCCGACGGCCTTTTGGAGAGGGCGGAGGTGTCGCCCGAAGCGCTGAGTAAAATGAATGAATTCTCCTGGCTTTTCGGGGATTTTCCGAATAGGTCTGTCGAGGTCAAGTATTCGGGGATAGCTCTTCACTGGCGCGAGAACAGAGAAACTGCCGACCGTTACGCCGAATTTTCGCGCGATATAACCAATGCTGCAACTGAAGCAGGCCTGAGGATCCTTCCTTTCGACGGAGGGATTGAATTCATGATGCCTGATTTTTCAAAGGGAAACGCTCTGCGCAGGATATGCAGCGAGCATCCGTATTCATCCCCCATATGCTATATGGGGGATGACATGACGGATGAAGACGCATTTGTCGCCGTAAGGGAAAGGGAGGCGGGGGTGGCCATCCTTGTCTTCAGCAAACTTCGCGAAAGCCATGCGAACGTATCGATACACAACAGCGAAGTAAACACATTCCTGGAGTTCTGGCTGCATAGGATGGCGAAGAAAGGGAATGGTACCGATGAAAGATAATAAAGGCCGGTTCCTTGTCGTGTCCAACAGACTTCCTGTGACGATGACCAGCAATGACAACAAATGGGAGGCAAAATCCTCCTCCGGAGGACTGGTGAACGCACTGGATCCCGTACTCAAGAACAGGGGGGGATTCTGGGTCGGATGGCCGGGCACATGCGAAGAGGTCAAAATGTCCGTCCTGAAAGAAATACTCGGTCCTATATCAAAGAAGAACGGATACAGATTCATGCCGGTACTGCTTACCAAAAAAGATATAGAAGAATACTATCACGGTTTTTCAAACTCCGTCCTGTGGCCGCTCTTTCATGATTTTCAGTCAAGGTGCGATTTTCTGCCCGAATACTGGGAGGGATATATCAGAGCAAACGAAAAATTTGCCAAAGTCGTTCACGGACATGCCTCGGAAAACGATTTTATCTGGGTCAACGACTATCAGCTTATTCCGCTGGGATCTATGCTTCTGAATAAAAACCCCGACCTGAGGTCGTCTTTCTTCCTGCACATCCCCTTCCCAAGCCTGGACGTTTTCATGAAGCTTCCCTGGAGGAAGGAGATCCTTTACCAGCTGACATGCTACTCTCTCGTCTGCTTCCAGACTCAGAGAGACAGGAGAAATTTCATAGAATGCGTAAGGGTCTTCTACCCGGGCGCGACAGTCTACGGCAGAGGACATGTCATCAAGGTCAGGATAGACGACAGGGCATTTCTTGCAGGCAGCATGCCTATCAGCATCGACTATAGGCGTTATTCGTCATTGGGCAGTTCAGGTCCTGTTGTAAAAAGAGCAAAACAGATCAAAGATGAGATATATACTGAAAAGATGATGATCGGAGTCGACCGTCTCGACTATTCTAAGGGAATACCGCAGAAGCTGAAAGGGTTTGACAAGTGTCTTCAGGAACACCCCGAACTCAGAGAAAAATTAACGCTCTTCCAGCTCGTTATCCCAAGCAGAGATACGATCAACGAGTACAGGGAGCTCAGGAACGAGATAGAACTGCTGATAAGCGAGATAAACGGCAAATATTCGACCACAAGGTGGACGCCGGTGATCTGGCGCCACGGGTCGCTTCCGGAAACCGAACTTTACGCCGCATACCGTGCGGCAGACATCGCTATCGTGACTTCGCTCAAAGATGGGATGAACCTGGTGTGCAAGGAATACTGTGCAAGCAAGGGAAGAAAAGGGGGAGTCCTTATCCTGAGCGAGTTTACGGGAGCTGCCATACAGCTTTCCAAAGGGGCAGTCCTGGTCAACCCCTATGACGTTTGCGACGTCTCTGAATCTATTTACAGGGCATTTATGATGGATGAAGAAGAGCAAAAAGCAAGAATGAAGTCAATGAGGGAAGCGATAAGGAGGCAGGATGTATTCTGGTGGGTCGATAATTTTCTGAGAGCCGCAGCGGGCAAGAAACTCGGAGATTTCCCGGAACAGGATCTTCCCTCCCTCTGGCCCGGTCTTTTTAAGATCAAACAAAAATATAACGCCGGGAAGCCTTCATAGGTCCCCGGCGTTATATTCAGCGCATCTCTGATCGTTACACGAGGTTTACGAGCTTTGCCTTAACTCCGTGTACCTCGTTCAGCTTCTTGTTGAGCTCTTCGGCGAGATCTTCGCCGCAGCAAAGCTGAAGGATAAGTATCCCAGACGGCGAGCAGGTATTGTCGCAGGTCTGGTCGTGGAGGCCGAGCCTTGTTTTGATATGGCATCCGTACTCGGTCAGTATTTTTTGTACCTCAACGGCGGTCGTCTCTCTCTGTTCGATCTTTACAGCCATTATCTGGAAACAATTCATGAAAAGATCCCTCCCGATATCCATAAGTTTGTATAATGTATGTGACGTATCTATGATAGCAGAATCAGAGGATCATGCCTGTTAACAGTATCGGACAGAAATGATCAAAATTTATCAAAATACTGACTTTCACATATTGCGTCGGAACATGCGCAGATAAACGCAAAACGGGAGATCTCCCTCGGTTTTATAAACCCTTGACGACTTGACAGCGACGGAGTATTCGTTATAATGTCTCTCGTGCTTCGGCAGAGGCAGTGTGAGGCGTGCGCCTGTAGCTCAGCCGGATAGAGCAACTGCCTTCTAAGCAGTGGGCCGGGGGTTCGAGTCCCTTCAGGCGCGCCACTTTGAAAACTGAACAAGCATTGAATGGTGAGCATAGCTCAATTGGTTAGAGCACTGGACTGTGGCTCCAGAGGTTGCGGGTTCAATTCCCGTTGCTCACCCCACTTTTTTGTAGTGGATCGTTAGCTCAACTGGCAG
>DBRW01000003.1:0-6552 GCA_002306075.1 Synergistaceae bacterium UBA1358 | reverse complement strand
CGATTCCTGTACGATCCACCATTCCGTTTATCCCAAACCAAAATAAATATTTTTGTTAAACATCCGCGGGCATCGGTTGCTGTCGTTCTGTCGCGCTTTACATCGCGGATCAGTCTTGTTATCCTCTGATCACAGCTGCGGACGATGACTGCTTTACGAAATCACAGGGAAGGGCCGGTGCATTATGGAAATACAGAAGGGGAACGGCAGGTTTTACATCAGCTCCGACGAAGGCGGCGAGGAAGCCGAGATAGTATTTGTCAGCCAAAGCAAAGACGTCATATCGATCGAGAGGACCTTCGTGCCCGAGGCCATGAGAGGCCGCAATATTGCAGGACAGCTGCTGCAGAAGGTCGTCGAGATGGCGCGCGCGGAAGGGCTCAAAATATACCCGGAATGCCCATACGCCCAAAAGGTGTTGACAAGAGGAGACGAATACAAGGACGTGCTCTGGACGAACGATTGACCGCTTCGGCCGGCCTGTCCGACAAAAGATACGGGCAAAGCAGAGGGACTATGAGCGGCATTTCTTTATTGCGCTTTGAATAAAAGCAGGGTAAAATCTACCCTGTTCTGAACGCCGTTGGAATGCGAGAGTGGCGGAATTGGCAGACGCGCGGGACTTAGGATCCCGTGTCCATGACGTAGGGGTTCAAGTCCCCTCTCTCGCACCATCTTTTATTTACCTCCCAGCAGCATCTCCCCTATAATTGAGATATCCGTCCGTCCTGAAGATGTATGAGTCCACAGAAAAGGAGCGGTCTGCATGAGCATTGAAATAAAACGTATATACGACCAGACAGACGCCGGTGACGGCAAACGGATCCTGGTGGACCGGCTGTGGCCCAGAGGGATGACGAAGGAAAGGGCGGCCCTTTACCTCTGGATGAAGGATATAGCCCCCAGCCCGGCTCTTCGGGTCTGGTTCGGAGGCGATCCGAAAAAGTTCGATGAATTTTCACGAAGATACATGGAGGAACTGGATACGGACCCGACAAAACAGGGGGCTGTATCGCAGCTTCTGGAGATCTGCCGGAACGAAAAGCTGACGATTTTGTACGCATCAAGGGAACCTTTGATAAATCATGCGATCATCATAATGAATTATCTGCAGAAAAAACTGGCAGACGGCACCGAGGCAGGACAGGGCAGCCGGACATGAACGGCGATAACATGAAAAACGGAAGCGTGCGTCTCGCATACGCGGCGGCCTTCGGACACACTGTAATTACGGGGCTCTCCTTCATGTTCTCGAAGATAGGGCTGCTCTACAGTACCCCGTGGGACCTGCTCGCATACAGGTTCACCGCGTCTTTTGCCGCACTGATGGTGATGGTCGCCTTCGGATGGATCAGATTCAGCTTCACATGGGAAAGGATAAGAAGGATAGTCCCGCTCTCTCTGTTCTACCCCCTGTCCTTCTTTGCCTTCCAGACCTTCGGCCTTTTGTATCTGACCTCATCCGAGGCAAGCATCATACTTGCCACGATGCCCGTATTCACACTGATACTAGCTTCCTGTTTTTTAAAAGAGAGATCTACGCTGCTTCAGAAATTCTCTGTGTTTCTCTCTGTAGCGGGAGTCGTCTACATCACAGTCAACAAAGGCGCGGAGTTGAATTTTGCAAGCCTCATAGGAGTGGCGATGCTCCTCTGGACGGCCATTTCCTTTTCCATTTACAGCATAATGCTGAAAAAAGTGGCAAGGGACTTTTCCATAATCGAGATCACCTGCATCATGACCGTGATAGGCTTTATCTCCTTCAATGCGATGTCGATCGCAAGACATGTGATAAACGGGACTCTGAGCAGCTTCTTCGTGCCGCTCGCCGAACCGGGATTCATCATCGCCTTCTCATATCTCGGCATACTGTCATCACTGGTGACTTCGCTGCTGACCAATTACACGCTTTCAAAGATCGACGCCTACAAAATGTGTGTCTTCATCAATCTGAACACAGTCATATCCATCATTGCCGGAGTGGTCTTCCTCAAGGAAAATTTCTACTGCTACCACGCGATCGGCTCTGTTATGATAATCAGCGGCGTAGTGGGGACGAATTGTCTGTCCGGAAGGAATATCAAAAAATAAGACCGGACCTGCCGCGCATCCTCTTTTCCTGCTTACAAATATTTACTGTTTCGCCGGGCAGGAGTTTACTCTACTTACATTATCGTTTTATTATTTTCTAATAACAATATCTTTCTTGACAAATATTTCACACAGGATTATTTTATCCGGTGTTGAATTTAAGTCACTCATTGGAGGATGCATCATGGACACATTTATGACTGATCTGCTTACCTCGTTTGCCGTTATCATCAACGGCATACCACAGGGACTTCTTGCCCTCAGCTTCGGTTTCGCTGCCTTTCCGACCAGCATAGCCTTCATTATCGGAGCGGCGGGATCACTGGCCTTCAACTCTGTCGCCACGATCTCTTTCCAGGCCGAGACCATAACCCTTGCGGGAAAGATGGGCCGTGACATCAAAGAGAGACTGGCGATAGTCTTCTGGGGAGCCCTCTTTCTGTTCGTACCTTCTGTAATGGGGCTGAATGAGACCATCGTTGCCTTTATCGGACCGACGATCGTAAACTCGATGATGGCAGGCGTCGGCATAATGCTTGCCTATGTGGCGATTGAGCTCTTCGGCTCGGAAAAAGTATCGGGGACTGTCTCGATGATCACCGGCATTGCCGTATGGTTTATCACGCTTGACCTGGCAAAGACGATAATAATATCCGTGCTTGTCTCAACGATCGTTTACAACATACTGATCAAAACAGGAAAAGTCGAGCCTCACAGCCTTGTGATGGATATGTCCAGAGAAAAGTTCACGCTTGGCAACATCGAGTGGAAGATATGGGAAAATCCCATGCTGATCGTCCACGCACTCGCGCTGGCATGTCTGAACATAGGAGCCAACATCAGCTTCGGAAAGATCACGGGCAGCATCGCGGGCGTCGATTCAAACATTGACCACCTTGCGATCTATTCATCCCTTGCAGACATGGGATCTTCCTTCTTCGGAGGAGGTCCGGTCGAGGCAATAATCTCAGGGACGGCTACGGCTCCGAATCCGATCAGATCCTCAGTTATGATGATGCTTATCATGGCCGCGATACTGCTCTTCAAACTTCTCCCGACGATAGGGAAGTATGTCCACAGCGCTTCGATAGCGGGCTTTTTGTTCGTGCTCGGAACATTTGTCACATTCGCCACCAATATCCAGGGAGCCATCGCGTCAGTTCCCGCGGCAAACGGCCCCTTCGGCTTCTCTCCGTGGGGGATGGTCATCGGAGCAACTGTCCTTGTTTCAGCAAAATGGAATCCGTTTTTTGGACTTCTTGCCGGAGTCCTTATCAAGATAATATTTTCACTCTAGGAGAAGATCATGAACGAATATTATGAACTTAAGATATGCGGGCTCGTAAGAAAGCTGAAAAAGGTAAAGGTGGCTCCGGATCTCGTGATCGCGTCCTTCGTGATGCTTGGAGACACACAGCTGATCGAGAAGTGCGCGGATGAGCTTTTTGATAAGATGAAAGATATAAAGGATCTTGACATGCTGGTCTGCCCGGAAGCAAAGGGTATACCGCTAACGCATGCGCTGGCTGTGCGCCTGGGAGTGGATTATGTCGTGGCAAGGAAATCCGTAAAGGGATACATGGAAAATCCTATCACTTCCGAAGTCAAATCGATAACGACAAATGAAAAACAGATCATCGTCATCGACGAGATCGACGCAGCCAGGCTGAACGGGAAAAGCGTCTGCGTAGTGGACGACGTAGTATCCACCGGCGGCTCGCTCCGTTCCCTCGAGGCCGTGCTCGCGAAGACGGGATGCACGGTGATAAGCAAGGCTGCCGTCCTGCTTGAAGAGGGCGGATACAGCGGGGAAGACCTGATCTACATTCAGAAGCTTCCTGTATTCAAAGCCTAGATAATTACCTGACCGACAAGAGGAGGTACCGCTTTTTGACCGAAGCGGTGCCTTTTGTTGTTTGCTCCTTTTGCGTGATGTCTGCTCTGTTTGTGTTATTATTAAAAGTGCAGCTACGATACGCGGAGGATATATCAGTATGAAAAAGTTTTTAAGCGTGATGATCCTGGCAGTCTTTGCCGCCGTTGTTTCATGCCATGGTGCTGAGGCAATGACCGTGGGCGAATTTTATTCGCTGGCGAAAAAACATAAGCACATACAGCCATTTGCGGTGACAGTCCAGAGCGCCTGTGAAACGGGACACTGGACCAGCGAGCTCTGGATCAACGGATACAACGGGGCGGGGCTGAAAGTTTCGAAGGAATGGCTAAGCGCGAACAAGCCCTACATCACAAAAAGCAGCGTTGAGAGCAGCAAAGGAGTCTATGGGCAGGAGACCTCAAAATTCAGAAAATACGGCTCTCCCGAAGAATTTTTACGCGACTATGAAAAAAAAATCCGGGAGGACTATCCCAGATGCGCAAGGAACAGGGATAATATATGGGGTTATTTTGCCGGACTTTACGACGGCAAAAAGGGCAAATGGGCGACAGACCACAAATATTACGACAAACTTACTGTAAAGGCGATCAAGCTTGCCCCCGAAATTTACGGCTCAGAGTGGAAACAAAAACTTATCAGGGACTTCAAGGTCGCATCCAGGCGAAAATCTCTTACAGGCTGGCAGATCGATATCATCCGCAGCGAATTCAAAAAGGCCGGAGTGCTGTAGGAAGGCGCTTTGCGGAAACGAAGCCATGATCTTATATCAAAAAGCAGGTGTATTGAATGATACGCGGGATCGGAATAGACATCTGTGACATCTCAAGAATGCGCAAGGCTGTCTCAAGAGAAGGATTCTGCAGGCGTGTCTTCTCTGAAGGCGAGAGAGCCTATGCGGAATCCAAAGCGGACCCGGCGGCACACTACGCCGCGGCCTTTGCTGCGCGCGAGGCTTTGTCAAAAGCGACCGGTTGGGGGATAGCTGGGCTTGGGCTCAACTCCTGTTCGATCGAAAGGACCCCTTCGGGCCCAAGGTTCGTATTTGACGAGGAGGCGCTTTCAAAGTTCTCAAAAGAGGGGATCGACAACGTCTTCCTCTCTATATCCCATGAAGCCGGCATAGCAGTGGCAGTCGTCATACTGGAGAAAAACCGATAATGATGAGATATTACGATCCCGAAGACATACGGCAGGCCGATGTCCTTGCGACAGAGAAGTACGGCATCCCTTCGCTCGAACTGATGGAAAACGCCGGCACAAATGCCGCAGCGGAAGTATTGAAAAGGTATCCTGACGCACGCAGTATCCTCATCCTTGCCGGTCCCGGCAACAACGGGGGAGACGGTTTCGTTGCAGCAAGATGCTTTCTGGACAAGGGCCTCGACGTAAAACTTATCCTGTCTGCCGATCCCGGCTCTTACAAGGGCGACCCACAGATCAATCTAGACAGGCTGGTCAGATCATATGCCGGGAAATGCACTGTCCAATGTTCGAAAGATCTCACCGACGATGAGATCATCAGTTATGCAGATGACGCCGGCTGCGTGATCGATTCCCTTCTCGGCACGGGTTCAAAGGGGGCCCCGAGGGGGGAGGTCGAACGTCTGATCAGGCTGTGTGAAAATAATAGGGCAGTTGTAGCTTTTGATATTCCAAGCGGAATAGACCCAACAACCGGTAGAATTTACGACCCATGCGTAAAGGCGGACCTGACAGTCACATTCCTCGCGGCAAAAAGGGGGATGTGCTTCTCTCCCGCTTACGAGATGTGCGGGACTGTCGTGACAGCGAGCATCGGGATATCTCCCGACAAGGTCCTTGCCGACAGGAAGAGCATCCTCTCATTCGCGAAAGAGGATATCGTACCTTTGCTTCCCGAACTGCCAAGGGACATCCATAAGGGCAGCAGAGGAGGGGTACTCGTCGTAGGAGGATCCGTGAACTACAGAGGGGCGCCGCTGCTGGCCGGGCTCGGTGCGCTGCGTTCAGGTGCCGGACTTGTCGTCCTCGCGCTGCCCGACTTCATGATCGACGCTGCATCGCTCTTTCTGCCCGAAGCCATATTCGTGCCGCTGAGTACCAAAGGCGATGAAATAATTCCCGGGAGCGCCGCGGATGCTGTTGCGGCGTGGGAGAAAAGGTGCGGAGCCTGTGTCGTGGGTCCCGGCCTCGGCAGGAGCGCTTCAGCCGGATCGGTGGTCGAATGGTTCTGGAAGAACTGGGACAAGCCCCTCCTGGTCGACGGCGACGGCCTCTATTTCCTCTCAGCCGACCGCAGACCTATATACAGGGAAGATGCGGCGCTGACCCCTCACGGCGGAGAGGCCGCAAGGCTGCTTGGCATAACGCCAGAAGAGGTAAATATGTCCAGAACGGAAGCTGCTTCATCCATGCTGAGGATAGCCGGCAGCGTCCTGCTGAAGGGTATGGACACGGTCGTATGTTCCAAAGGCAGGGAGATCACGATAATCAAAGGGGGCTCTCTCTCCCTTTCCGTCCCCGGCTCAGGCGACGTCCTGAGCGGTGCGGCAGGGGCGTTTATGGCATCCGGCATGCCGATCAGC
>DBRW01000041.1 GCA_002306075.1 Synergistaceae bacterium UBA1358 | reverse complement strand
CATGGGGCGTTAAGATTATAACAATCATCATCAACCTGTAAAAGTTTTAAGTTCTTTAAATCGTATACGTTTTTTTACCTCTCTATCTTAGATTTATGTTAAAATTACCATAAGAGATATAGGGCTGTATCTCTAATGGCTTTTGATTCATCTTTATCAAAAATCATAATCTCATANNATCTGGAAGATCGCGATCGGGTTTGCGATAGGTATCGTACTGGGCTTTGTAATAGGCCCTATGCAGCAGTCAAGCACCTTCATTTCTAATTTTCTGATACCTCTCCTCGACCTCATCGGTAAGATCTTCCTCGGACTCTTGAAAATGCTCATCGTTCCCCTTGTCTTTGCCAGCATCATCACAGGTGCGGCTTCAATTGGCGATCCTAAAGTCCTGGGTCGCATTGGAGTAAAAACTATCTTTCTCTATCTATCTACAACTGTTGTAGCGATATTCTTCGGTCTGATCCTAGGCAATATCATCCAGCCCGGAGTGGGACTCAGTATTGAAGGCGCTGCAGGAGAAGCAAAGGCAGCGGCCGGCATGGTCGATGTCCTGATGGGGATCATCCCCGTCAACCCGCTGCAGGCCCTTGTAAGCGGTTCAATGCTTCAGATAATAGTATTTGCTCTATTTTTGGGAGTTTCCGCCACACTTATAGGCGAAAAGGGCAAGGCCTTCCTTAAGTTCAACGAGTCACTGGCTGAGACGATGTACAAAATGACGGGCATCGTCATGAAGTTCGCACCGCTCGGTATCCTAGCGCTGATCGCGGTCACCGCGGCGAAGTACGGCCCGGCTGTCCTTGCACCCTTTGCAAAGGTCATTTTTGCCGTCTACATCGGATGTGCGCTTCAGGCTGCACTTGTCTACTCGGGCCTGATCATGGCATTTGTAAAGAAATCCCCGCTTTGGTTCTTTAGCGGCGTAAAAGAGGCAATGCTTGCAGCCTTCGTTACCCGTTCAAGCTCCGCCGTTCTTCCGATATCAATGAGAAACGTCCAGGAAAACCTAGGAGTATCAGAAAAAGTTTCGTCGTTTGTCCTCCCATTGGGAGCCACGATCAACATGGACGGAACAGCGCTCTATCAGGGCGTCTGCGCCCTGTTCGTTGCTCAGGCTTTTGGGATCCCTCTATCTATGGGCGCACAGGCCGGCATCCTTATCACAGCTACTTTGGCTTCGATCGGTACAGCCGGAGTGCCCGGAGCAGGACTGATCATGCTTTCAATGGTCCTCACCTCAGCCGGACTTCCGATCGAGGGTATCGGACTTGTTGCAGGTATTGACGCAGTCCTCGACATGGCCCGTACCTCGATCAACGTCACCGGTGACATGTGCGTATCAGCAGTAGTCGCCAGGACAGAGGGAGAGAAATTCTAGTTTAAGTTATTAACGCTTATCCCTCGCAGCCTCGTCTTTTGACGGGGCTGCATTTTTTATGGGGAAATAGTGGCGGAGTATTTGCGGCCTTTGGGCTGCGGTGAATTCGCGCCCTCAGGCCGCTTGAAAATTTGCGAGGGATACACTCGCGGAGAATTGCCTGACTAAGTCAGGTAAATTTATTACTTATGCTCATTTTCAAACCCGCGATTGGGGCGGATCGGAGATGATGGCGACGCAAAATGCAGTGGTACAAGCGGAGGCGTATTAGGTAAGCGTAAAATATCCCGGACCTGGATAACGTCCAGAGATCCGGGATATTATTTTTTTGCACTAAAGACAAACAGTTGGACTGAGCCTCGAAAGTTTACTGTGCAGAGTTAATATCGTTTTGTTTCATATGAACATGGCAGACTCAAATGNNGGTGCGGATGGTTTGACGCTTACCGTATTAGACATACGTTGACGCGCAGGACCGCAAATGTTGCTAAGCCCGCGCTCCGATATGCCCCAATTACACAAAAATCTCCGAAGGATGGGATATCCCTCGGAGATTTATTGTTTTCAATGGCGCGCCGGACAAGATTTGAACTCGTAACCTTCGGATCCGTAGTCCGATGCTCTATCCAGTTGAGCTACCGGCGCAATTCGCTATTTTTATGGCGGTGAGGCAGGGATTTGAACCCTGGAGGGCGGTTTTCGCCACCCTACCCGCTTAGCAGGCGAGCGCCTTCAGCCTAGCTCGGCCACCTCACCAACAGGGGCTATTTTATTTCTCCTTACCGGCTTTGTCAATACCTTTTGACAGCACTGTTACTGCTTATCTTCTGATTTGACCTCAGGAGCGACATCAGCTGACACAGCGGCGGGGAAGATCGACGGATCAAGAATCTTTATCTTCGCTCTCTTGAGAAGCTCTTCGTAGAACTGCTGCTGCTTCTCCTGTGCCTTCTGGTTCCTTATCATTGCAACGACATCTGCACTAACTTCTTCGTAGCTCAGCTGCTTCTCGGCCTCTTTGCTCCTCTTGATCGCAATGTATGATTCACTGCCGGTCACCTGTATCACAGGAGAGACCTTATTTAACGGGAGGTCCTTGATAGCCGCGAGCGAATCTGACATCATCTGTTCGGTTATCAGCACGGGCTTGTCGTAAGGTGTCGAGGACATAACGTCGGACTTGTGTGATTCCAGCACTTTGTCCCAGTTCTCTCCGCCTTCGAGGGACTTCTGTGCGGCCTTTGCTGCCTCGTTGCTCCTGAAGGTCGCAATATTGACCTTGAAGCCCGCAGGCTGCTTATATATAAATGTCTTCGTCGAATCATAGAACTTGCGGGCCTCGTCGTCGGGGACATTTATCTCAGCAGCAAGGGCATCCATGATTTTCTTCTGGGAGATCTGCTTCTTCAAGTCGTCCTTTATCTGTTTCTCTGTGATCCCGGAACGCTCCATATATGCCTTGAACTCTTCCCTCGTGGGATAACTGTCCATTATGTTTTTGTATGCTTCCTCGATCTCGTCCTCGGTCACATCTATCTTGCGGCTTTTTATCTCCTTTTCAAGCTCAGCCTGTATCGCCGTGCTGTCCAGGATCGCTTTTCTCATAAACGGGATGTCTGCAGAGGTTACTTCCTTGCCGGAACCAAGCTGTTCGGCAAGCTGCATCGTTCCTTTTTCGATGTCGGAACGCATGACGTCTTTCCCGTCAATTTCCGCAACAGCATAATCTCTCATACCGTCGCCGGAACCTCTGCCGGACCTGGCATACAATCCGTATCCTGCAAAACAGGAAAGAACGAACAAAAGTATTACAGCTATCATTATTGCCTTAACATGTGACCGTAGATATCTTAACAAGGAAAATCGTCCTCCTTCAAAATAAAAAGCCTGATTGAGATCGGATGGGGCGCATCCGATAAAAAACTGCTGCGGATCCGGCAGCCGGCTGAGCAGCTGCCGAGCAGGTCCAAATTTGTCGTAAGATCAATATGGGGAATCGGTCATACCTCGAAGCGTAAGACTTCAATATTACCCGATCGCCCACGGGTGACACGGTGACAATAATACGTCAGCGGACCCTGCCTGTCAAAGAGTCAATCCGGCAAATTTATCCAGCATTGCGGCATTGTCCGTCATGTACTCTGCCGCCTTGTTTTTTGCATGTTTTATGTCTTTCTTCAGCTGGCGGACAAGGGCATCCGCACCGACAAATTTAATTTCTTCCCTGTTTCTGGATATGATGTAAAGAGTTATCGTCTTCTCGTAAAGATCACCTTCAAAACCTACGATATGAGCTTCGCAGTGAAGGCCCCTTGCCGTTTCGAAAGTCGGGTTGTATCCGATGTTCAGTGCAACGGGATACCAATAGCCGTTTATGTATGTAAAACCGGAATAGCTTCCTCTTGCAGGATATATTTTGTTTGGTCTGAGTGATAGGTTGGCTGTCGGGAACCCCAGCACCCGTCCCCTGCCGTCGCCCTTAATGACCTTGCTTTGGATGATAAAGGGGTAGCCGAGCATTTCGCACGCGGACTCCACCTGTCCTCTTAACACAGCCTCCCTCACCGTAGTGCTGCTTACGATACCGCCATTCAGTCTGTAAGATTCTATTACATCAAGGCTCCAGCCACGTTCCTCACATAATCCGGACAGCATCTCCGGCGTACCTATCCTGGCTCTTCCAAACCGGAAGTTTTCTCCTACGACAAGCCCGTCTATTTGGACCCTTTTGGAAATGTGATCCAAAAAGTCAGCAGGAAGCATGTCAGCCAGTTTTATGTTGAACGGGATCTTGTCCACGACAGGAATATCAAAATACCTGATCAGTATCTCCCTCTCTTCGGGTGAAAAGAGGAGCTTGAACGAATCTTTGTTGAACAGCAATTGCGGGTGTCCATCAAAGGTGATGACTCCCCATTCCCTGCCGGACTTAATCGCACGTTCTCTGGCGGTCTCAAGCAGACGCTGATGACCGAGGTGAAATCCATCAAAGGCTCCTAGTGCAAAAATCATATCAATTACTCCTGTCACTGATTATGTTTACTGTAGGAAATAGATAGTACGGTCTGCGGTCCTCGTTGAATCCGCAAATTGAAAATATCTTTTCGGACCTGACGACTACATCTCCCGCGGTCGTCGACCATCTGGCAAAATTCTCCCTTTTAAGTTTTCGCAGCGGGACGCTCAGACCGTTTATAAGTCTGTCCGCCTCCTCCTCTCCGCATATATACGTGGCAGCAGCCGGACAGAGGCTTTCGATACTGAAGATTTTTTCTGTTAACTCTTCCTTTGTTTTCATCTGAAGTTCAGCGGCATCTGACGCGTCATCGACACTGAACGGTCCGCAGCTTACCCTCCTAAGCTCACATACATGGGCACCGCATCCAAGTATCCGTCCAAGATCCCTTGCAAAGCTTCTGATATATGTTCCCTTCCTGCAGCTTATCCTGAATGAGACTCTTCCATCTTCAGAGATATCGCCGGTCCTCACAACGGAGCCAAAGAAGACGGGTTTCTTCTCGGTCTTTACCGCATGTCCTTCCCTTGCAAGTTCATGTGCCCTGCGTCCTTCTATGTGGACTGCGGATACAGCGGGAGGAGCCTGCATCCTCCACCCCATAAAGGATACGAGAGCCAGGTCTATATCCTTTTCCTTTATTTGTCTCCATTCATGCCGCCCTGTCACTTCGCCGGAAGCATCATCCGTCGATGTTTCGACTCCCAGACATGCCGTCGTCTCATAGCACTTAGGCATGTCCATTACGAAATTGCTGAGTCTGGTCGCTGCCCCTATAAGGATAATGAGAAGGCCCGAGGCCGTGGAATCAAGTGTTCCTCCGTGTCCGACTTTGGTCTTCCTGCCTAATTTATTGCGCACCAGCTCGACACATTGTGTGCTGCGCATATCCAGCGGCTTATTCAGCAGCAGAAGCCCTGTCATTGATATATTTCTCCGCCTCTGCCTTAACAGCGTTTACAGCATCAATAAAGCTGCCTCCCGGTTTTGCGCCTGCTGCCTGAAGATGACCGCCGCCGCCGAACGCGGAGGCGATATCCCTGGCTGAATATGGGGGCTTCGTCCTTATGCTGACTTTGTTCTCTCCGTTGATCTCTGTCAGGAAAAGCGCCACCTTGACGCCGGTTATCCGAAGCAGAACGTTGACCAGCCCGTCAACAGCGCTTGAATCAGCACTGGCAGAGGCAAAATCTTCTTTTCCCAGCCAGAACAGAGCGCCTTTACCGTTGGAAAAGATCTCAGTCCTCGTGTATGCGACCCCCCAGAGTTTTAGTATCTCCGGAGTCATGTTCTCGTTTACATACCCGTCGATGACCGCAGGTTCGACTCCCGCTTCCAGGAGCTTTGCAGCACAGAGGTGGCTTCTGGCCGTTGTCGTTCCAAACCTGAAATTGCCGTTGTCGGTGGAAAGGCCTGTGTAAAGACAGATGGCCTCACTTTTTTCGATCCCCCACCCGCCCTCGGTGAGCAGGTCGGTTATTATCTCGGCCGATGCCGACGCATCGGGGTCGACCAGATTGAGCCTGCAGTAGCGGTGATTGTCTCCGTGATGGTCGATATTTATACTGTCGGCAAAGGAAAGGATCTCGTTCAGTCCGGGCATGCTCCTTGCAACAGTGCTTGTGTCGACACAGACAAGCAGGGCATCTTTTACATCTTCTTCCCTGATCTCCATGCAGCATTCGAAATCATTGTAATACGGGAGGAAGCAATACCTTGCGGGTATGGGATCCCTGCCCATTATGCGTACGTTCTTTCCAAGCCTCTTCCCGAGCGAATAGAGCGCAAGCCCGCAGCCTATAGTATCCCCGTCAGGGTTTTCATGGCAAAGGATCACCCATTTCGCGGCGGAGCCCAGTTTTTCAACTATCACCTTCATTGCTGTATTATCCATTTTCAGTCGTCTCCCGGCGGCTTTTTTCTGCATCCATCGCAGCGACCCTGTCAAGCAGCTCGTCCATAGCTCTGGCTTTGGCTTCGGAATCATCGTATGTGAAGTGAAGTTCCGGTATTGTGCGAAGGTGCATCTCCCTGCCAAGCATAGATCTGATCTGTCCGGCAACAGAGTCAAGGGCATCCTGGATCTCTGCGCGTCGGGATGTGTCGATGAGGGTGTAAAAGACCTTTGCATAGCTGAGGTCTTTTGACGCGTTGACCTTTGTGAGGATGGCTTCACTGACGCCCTCTTTTTTTATGCGGCTCCGGAGCATCTCAGATATAGCCCTCAGAAATTCCTTGTTTATGCGGTCTATCCTATAAGTCACCATAGGCAAAAACCTCCCAGTCAAAACGTACCATCTCAAACTCCCCATCCGCTTCCTTCCTTGCAAGAAAGCTCTCAAGATTTCTGAGCCTTTCTTCAAGTTCGGAAGGGGAAGATCCGGCTCCGGCAAAACCAAGTTCAGCATCCTGCCATTTATCCGCAGGTCCCAGATCTGAGCAGGAAAGGCTGAAACGGTTCCGCACGCCGTCCTGTATCGATCGGACCACGTGCCTCCGTTCCTTGAGACTTCCGGCATAGGTCAGCCTCAAGGAACACTTGGCGACTCCTATCCAGAAAGACATGTCTGTAACTTAGTCCAGAGTCTTCTTTTCTTTGATTATCTCGTAAGCTTCTATCACGTCGCCTACACGGAAATCCTGGAACCTGTCAAAACTGAGCCCGCACTCATTTCCGGCGCGGATCTCTCTTACGTCATCCTTGAAGTGCTTAAGGCTTGAAAGGTCACCGTTCCAGAAGACGACTCCGTCGCGTATCAGGCGGACCTTAGCGCTCCTTTTGAGTAGTCCTTCCATGACGCGGCATCCCGCTATGTTGCCGATCTTAGGCACCCTGAAGATCTCCCTTATCTCTGCTGTGCCGAGCGTGTTCTCGCGCAGTTCGGGCGCAAGCATGCCCTCCATGGCTGCGCGAACATCGTCCAGCATGTCATAGATGACCTGATAGAGGCGTATCTGGACTCCTTCGTTTTCTGCGATCTTCTTCGCGTTGCTGTCAGGTCTCACATTGAAGCCCACTATTATCGCGTTCGAAGCTGACGCGAGCATGACATCAGATTCAGATATCCTTCCGACCCCTTCATGTACTATATTCACTGTGACAGCTTCGGTGCTCATCTTCATGAGCGAAGAGTGGAACGCCTCGAGCGACCCCTGTACGTCTGTCTTCAGGACTATGCGAAGCTGAGGGACCTCTTCTGTCTGCATCTTTTCGTAGAGTTCCTCAAGGGTAAGACGCTTTGACTTGCCCTGTTCCTGCTCTCTTCTCTCAAGTTCATAGTGTGACATGATATCGCGCGCTTCACGCTCTGATCCGATGACCGCGAACTTCTCGCCGGGCTGCGGCACGTTTTCAAGTCCGAGGATCTCAACGGGCATGCTTGGTCCGGCGCTGTCGACGTTCCGTCCAGAGTCGTCTATCATTGCCCTGATCTTTCCCCATGATGTGTCTGTGTATATTATGTTCCCGCGGCGAAGTGTCCCGTTCTGTACAATGACAGTGGCTACCGGGCCCTTTCCCTTGTCAAGGTTGGCCTCGATGACCGTCCCCTCGGGAGCCGCGTTCGGATCTGCCTTCAATTCCTGCATTTCGGCGACCAGGAGCACCATCTCAAGCAGCTGGTCTACGTTCAAACCGGTTTTGGCGGCAACATCCACCATGATAGTGTCGCCGCCCCATTCCTCAGGGACAAGTCCGTAATCGGAAAGCTGCTGGCGTACCCTCTCTGGCTTGGCTGCGGGTTTGTCTATCTTGTTTACGGCAACGACGATCGGGACACCTGCAGCCTTGGCATGGTTCATGGCCTCTATGGTCTGAGGCATCAGGCCGTCATCGGCAGCAACAACAAGGATCGCGATATCGGTCACCTGAGCTCCCCTTGCACGCATCGAAGTGAAGGCCTCATGACCCGGTGTATCGAGGAATACCAGTGTATTTCCTTCGTAGTTTACCCTTGAGGCACCTATATGCTGGGTTATACCGCCTGCTTCCTTCTCTGTGACTCTTGTCTTCCTTATATAGTCCAGGAGTGTCGTCTTACCGTGGTCGACATGGCCCATGACGGTAATTATCGGAGGCCTGAAGGGGAGGTCTGAAGGATCTTTGGCAACAGCTTCCTTCTCCCTGCTTCTCCCTTTCTTGGCAGAAGCATGCTTCTCTGCCTTCTTTTCTGCCTTATGCTCATGCTTCTCTTCAACGGCCTCTTGTTTCTCCGGCGCTCCGAATACAAAATGTTTCTCGAATCCTTTTCCGAGGATCTCAAGTATCCTTTCGTCTGCGGCAGCCGTCGCAGGGACCATAAGTCCCTCTGACATCAGTATCTTGACCGCGCTTCCGGGCTTTTCACCGATACTGGCGGCGACATCCGATATCGAGGCGCCTTCTTTGATCTTGACCACCGGATATGTCGTAATGGCCTCTACCGCCTTCTTTTCTTCCTCTTCTTTTCTTCTTTTGAGTTCCTCTTCAACCTGCAAGGAAACTTCCTCGTCTATGGAACTCATATGCGATTTGATGCTTACCCCTATCTCGGTAAGCAGGTCCACCATCTCAGTGTTGCTCATCTCAAACATTTTCGCGAGATTATATACTCTTATTTTGCTCATCGGCATCACTCCTGTCATAAATTGCCAAAACTTTTTTAGCCAGTCCGCCCTGAGGAAGGGCAACGATCTGTGCTGATCCTACCCCGAGATGCGATCCCAGGACGGCCCTGTCAATATCATCCAATCTGAGCAAAACTGCTTCCCCGCGCTCCACTTTTGGTTTCAGTGAACGCAATACGCTTGCTGAACAGTCTGATGTAACTATCACTATCAGTTTCTCATTGTGTCTGCCTGCGGCAAATACACGATCCTGTCCTATCAGAAGGATCCCTGCTCTTCTGGAAAGCCCCAGTATATTCATCAGTTCTTCACTTTTCGACTGTGACATCTCGGCCCTCACCGTCTTTCTCTGTGCAGAGTGCTATCAGGCTGTCATATACTACTCCGTCTACATCTGTCTTAAGGGCCCTCGAAAGCGCTTTTTTTTTCTTCGCGAGCGCCACGCAATCGCTGCGCCTGCACAGATAAGCTCCGCGGCCATTCGCCTTCCCCGTAGGGTCATACCTGACTTCGCCCTCCGGAGTCCTTATGATCCTGATGAGTTCCCGCTTGGGAGACTCTTCGCCGCATCCTACACAGGTGCGGGGACGCTTCCTCTTATCGGTCCTGCGTTCCTCACCCGCCATTATCCTCTATCCTTTGTCTTCCTGCCCCTCGATAACGCTGCTCAGATCTTCGAAGAGATCTTTCATCGTCGGGAGCTTTTCATCTTCTTTGACTTTAATGTCGATCTTCCAGCCTGTGAGGCGCGCCGCAAGCCTGACGTTCTGTCCGGCCTTCCCTATCGCCAAAGAGAGCTGGTCAGAACGGACATAGACGAGTACTGAGCGGTCCTGGTCAAGCAGGGGCTCTATTTTGAGCACCTTCGCCGGAGAGAGGGAATTCCTTATATATGTAAGGATATCCGGGCTCCAGACGATGATATCGATCCTTTCCCCGTGCAGTTCGTTGCTGATCGACTTGATGCGGGTCCCCTGCTTGCCCACACAGGCGCCCAGCGGTTCAACGTTCGCATCGAGGCTCGCAACTGCGATTTTGGCGCGTGTCCCCGCTTCTCTGACAATGTTGCGGATCTCGACCACACCGTCCTGTATCTCCGGCACTTCGAGTTCAAGCAGCTTGTGAAGAAGCTTTGGATGGGTCCTTGAAACGATTATACGCGGACCTCTCGTTGTCTGTCTTACGTCAAGCAGATAGAACTTCATCCTTGAGCCGGGAAGGTATTTCTCACCGATGATCCGCTCTTCCTTTGGGATTATAGCCTCAGTCTTTTCGTTGAGGCGTACGAGTATCTGGTCTCCCTCAGCCTTGAATATCGTCCCGGTGATTATATTGCCGATCTTGTCCGAAAACTGCTCGTAGATGACCTGGCGCTCTGCATCCTTCAGCCTCTGTATGATGACCTGCCGGGCAGTCTGTGCCGCTATACGGCCAAAGTCTTCGGGGAATACTTCCTTCCTTATCACATCGCCGACCTCTACGTCGTCGTTTCCTCTCCGTCTTGCCTCGGCTATAGATATCTCCGATTCATCGGATGTCTCGCCCTCAACGACCAATCTCACCTCATAAAGGGTGAACTCGCCGGTCTCAAGGTCAATGTGGACCTCCGCCGTCTGGTTCCCGCCCTTGTACTTCCTGTAAGCAGATACCATTGCAGCCTCGAGGCTCGCCACTATGATCTCTTCCGACAGCCCCTTCTCTTCCTCTATCTGCTTAAGCACTTTCCTGATGTCTTTCCCAAGCTGCATCTATTCAGACTCCTCTCCTGAATTTTTCCGCTGCGCGATCCAATAAACATACTTGATTCAGATCACTGCTTTTTCTTGATCTTTTTGAAAGTCTTCTTTTGTCCCTTTTCCTCTTTGTATACGAGCTTTCCCTTTTTTATGTCGGGAAACGGCACACAAATCTCTCCGTCCGCAGAAAGAAGGTGTATTTTGCTCTCTTCATCAACACCGTTTATCGTCCCCGAAACCTTTTTGCCGCCCTTCATCTGGACCTGTGCTTCTTTGCCTGAAAAAGCGCGGTAGTCCTCCAAAGTGAAGAGGGGCCTTTCGATCCCGGGCGAACTGACTTCAAGGTAATATCTTTCCGGGAGGGAACGTTCCATCTCGTCAAGATAAACGTTGACCTCCCTCGCGACCGCCTCGCAGTCCGAGAGGCTCACTCCTCCCGGAAGGTCTACATAGATCCGGAGGATCTTCATTGTGTCCTCGGTCACGTTCTCGAACCCGACACAGTCGTAACCCAGCGATTCGATCCGTTCTCTCAGCCCGCTGTAAATGTCGTTAAGGCTGGATTTTTCCATCCGGCACTCTCCCCTTAAAGCAAGAAGAGTGGGCACGACCCACTCTTCCAGAACTTCCTCTGAATTAGTAATCAAATTGTAGCATTATTCCAAAAAAAAGCAAGCAATTGGGGCGGGGTAATGACGCGAAGAATTGCAGCCTCCAGGCTGCGGTGAATTCGCGTCCTTCGGCCGCTTGGAAATCTGCCCGCTTCGCATCGCGGAGAATCGCGGTCCAAAGCCGCGGTGAAACAAAAACATCCTTGTTCTCTTACGGAATCTAAATATGGATCCCGTCTAAAATAACCGCAATTGGGATTTATAGCGAGTGATAACAACGCAATATTCTTTTGATCTTAACGATATTAACATATATCGCAATTGGGGCAGATCGCGGATGATGACAACGCAAATTGTGATGCTCCGAACCGAGGCGTATATCAATACGTTGAGGTGAAGGAGCGTCGCATGTTGCTAAGTCATCGCCGCGAGATGCCCCAATTGCGCGAGGAGCGAGTGTACTCGAAGAGAGCCAATGCCGCCGCCACCGACGCGTTCAGCGACCCTGTCTTTCCTGCCATCGGTATATACCTCAGCTCGTCGCACGACTTCGCCACAGCCTGCCCCAGACCGGCGCCTTCTGCGCCTATCACTATGGTCAGCCTTGGCGGCATGTCTTCCTTGAAAAGGGTCTCCTCTGCGTCCATTGAAAGGCCCACCACCCAGAAGTTGGCCTCCTGGAGCAGCCTTATCGTCTGGGAAATATTGCCTGTCTTTGCTACTGGCAGCCTCAGCGCTGCACCTGCGCTCGTTTTCACGACTGTCCCCGTGGGAAGCACCCCTCCCCTTTTGGGGATCAGGACAGCGGATGCGCCCGCCGCTTCCGCGCTCCTTATCACTGCGCCAAGGTTATGCGGGTCCTGAAGATGGTCGCACAGTATGACCATGGCAGGTTCAGGCGCTTTCGGAAGCATCTGGATGAGTTCCTCCGCTTCCCACAGCTTCATCGGAGCCATGTAAGCGACCACGCCCTGATGGTTCTCCTTGCCGGTCATCTTGTCCAGTGCGGCGGGCTCTGCCGTCTGAAGGACGATGTTGGCAGCCCTGCAGAGATCCTGCAGTCTGGCTTTTATGTGAGGCTGGACCGTCTTCGATACGATCACCTTCATGCACCTGTCAGGCGACTCCTCAAGCAACGAGAATACCGGGTTCCTCCCCCAGCATATATCTTCGCTTACGGTAGATCTTTCCTCTTTCATCCGGCCTTCCTGCCTTCCTTCGTATCGTCGAAAAATGACGCGAGGTATTTCCCCGTCGGTCCGCCTGAAGCTGCCACTTCCTCCGGAGTTCCCTTTGCGATAAGATTTCCGCCCCTGCGGCCGCCTTCCGGGCCGAGATCCATAATATAGTCTGTCGATGCAAGCACATCCAGGTTATGTTCTATCACAAGGACGGAATTTCCCTGGTCGACCAGTTTGTGCAGCAGCTTAAGCAGCTTCTTGACATCATTGTAGTGAAGGCCCGTCGTCGGTTCGTCAAGAAGATAGAGAGTGTTTCCTCTGAACTTCTTGCCGAGCTCGGTGGCAAGCTTCACCCTCTGTGCCTCGCCGCCGCTCAGCGTAGGCGCAGGCTGTCCGAGCCTGATATAGCCCAGTCCCGCTTCCTGTATTACCTTCAGCTTGTTGGCTATCCTTGGGATGTCCTTGAAATGCTCGGCTGCCTCGTCAACGGTGAGGTCGAGCACATCAGCTATTGAGAGCCCTTTGTATTTAACTTCGAGGGTCTCCCTGTTGTACCTTGCCCCCTTGCAGACGTCGCATTTCACATACACATCCTGCAGGAAAAGCATCGACACCTTAAGTTCTCCGTCACCCTTGCAGGACTCGCAGCGTCCGCCCTTTACGTTGAAGCTGAAACGCCCCGGCATGTATCCCCTCAGTTTCGATTCCGGAAGCTGAGCGTACAGCTCTCTTATCGGGGTAAAGACTCCCGTGTATGTCGCGGGATTTGAGCGCGGAGTGCGGCCTATCGGGCTCTGATCGACCAGGACCACGTTCTTCAGCGATCCATACCCGGATATGCTGTCAAATTTCCCGGGACGGTCTCTGTATTCCCTGTCGAACTTTCCCTTCAGTCCCTTATAAAGTATCTCGTACAGGAGCGTGCTCTTGCCCGAGCCTGAAACTCCGCTGAGCGCGGCAAATACCCCGAGAGGTATATCTATGTCGATGTTCTTAAGGTTATTTTCCCGGCATCCAGTTACGCTGATCCTGCCGTGGGGCTTCCTTCTTTTGATCTTCGGCCTGTACGAGCCGTCGGCCTCTCCTCTCAGATAGAGCGACGTCGGGGTGTCTCCGTTGAGTATTTCAGAGTAGCTGCCGCAGGCTATAAGGTCTCCGCCGTTTTCTCCGGCACCGGGACCGAGTTCCAGGATGTAGTCCGCCGCCATCATCGTATCTCTGTCATGTTCAACGACTATGACGGTGTTCCCGATATCTCTGATATCCTTCAGCGTATCAAGAAGCCTGTTCGTGTCCCTCGGATGCAGGCCGATCGTCGGTTCGTCAAGCACATAAAGCACTCCGGTCAGCTGCGAGCCTATCTGGGTCGCAAGCCTGATCCTCTGGCTCTCCCCGCCGCTCAGAGTGTCCGCCCGCCTCGAAAGACTCAGATATCCCGCCCCGACGTTGTTGAGGAAGGCAAGCCTTTTGCGGACCTCTGTAAGTGCCTGCCCTACTATCTTCTGCTCCCTGGCCCCGAGCTTCATCGTATCAAGGATCTTAATAAGCTCTTCGATAGGCATCTCCGTTAGCTGTGCTATGCTGTATCCGCCAAGCGTCACAGCGAGCACCTCAGGCTTCAGCCTTGCCCCTTTGCAGGTCTGGCATATGTCCTCCGCACGGTAGCGAAGCAGTTCCTCCCTGTAGCTGTCCGATTCAGTTTCCGCAAACCGTTTCTCCAGCCAAGGCAAAAGTCCGGGATAATGTCCGTTGTACTCCCAGTCACCGTTCCTGTCGCTGAATATCATCGGTATGACCTCGTCGGACCCGTTCAAGAGAGCATCTTTAGCCTCTTTGGGAAGATCCTTAAATGGCTTCGAAAGATCCCATCCGTGCCTGGCTGCCAGAAGCCCTGCCTTCTGGACCATGTGTTTCATGTTCTTCCAGGGCAGGAAACCTCCTTCGCCGATAGGGTAATCCGGGTCCACCGCAAGATCTTCAGAAAAGTGGAGGTGTACGCCCAGTCCGGAACAGTCGGGACAGGCACCGTAGGGGTTGTTGAACGAGAAGAGCCTGGGTTCGATCTCCGGAAGGCTTATCTCGCAGTCGGGGCAGATGTATTTCTCTGTAAGCTCCACTTCCTCCGCACCTTCCGATACAAGAAGCACGAAGCCCTCCGACAGTTTCATAGCCATCTCGACAGCCTCCGAGAGGCGCTGGCGGTTCTCTTCCTTGACCCTCAGCCTGTCGATCACACATTCGATCGAATGCTTTTTTTTCTTGTCGAGGTCAATATCCTCTTCAAGCCAGAGCACCATCCCGTCCACCCTGGCCTTCAGGTATCCCTGCTGTCGAAGCTTTATGAGAAGGTTTTTGTACTCGCCCTTTTTCCCCTTGACCAGTGGAGAGAGCACCTCAAGAAGTTTACTGTCATAGTCTCTGAATATCTTGTCAACTATCTCATCCACGCTGTAGCGACGGACTTCTTTGCCGCAGCCGGGACAGTGAGGGGTCCCGGCCCGACCGAAAAGGAGCCTCAGGTAGTCGTAAATTTCCGTCACTGTACCGACCGTTGACCTCGGGTTGTGTCCCGACCCTTTCTGTTCTATCGAGATGGCCGGAGAAAGCCCGCTTATGTCGTCGACGTCGGGCTTGTCCGACATCCCCAGAAACTGTCTCGCATATGAGGAGAGCGATTCCACATACCGTCTCTGCCCCTCCGCATATATTGTGTCGAACGCGAGCGAGGATTTGCCCGAACCGGAAGGTCCGGTGACTACGACCAGCTTGTTCTTAGGTATTTCTGCGTTTATGTTTTTTAAGTTGTGCTGCCTGGCCCCTGTAATTTTTATGCTTTGTTCCAATTTTCGCATCGCCTTTCAGTTCCTGTATAGTATCCCTGAGTTCAGCCGCCGTCTCAAAGTCCAGCTTTTCGACCGCGGACCACATTTGCCTTTCTAGTTCCTTTATGTCCGGCCGACCTCCGCCGTCGGTCCTCAGAGGCGAAGCCGCCCTTGTCCCTGCGTATCCATTGTCCTCCAGCAGTTCCGCAGGCAGGAGATCTTTTACGGCTTTTGATATCGTCCGCGGTGTTATCCCGTGTTCCTCATTATATGCTATCTGGCGTTTCCTTCTTCTTTCCGTCTCTTTCATTGCAGCTTCAATGCTGTCCGTTATCCTGTCGGCGTAGAGTATCACCTTTCCTGCCTGGTTTCTTGCCGCCCTTCCTATCATCTGTATCAACGACCTGTGGGACCTCAGATATCCCTCTCGGTCTGCGTCCAGAATGGCGACGAGCGAGACCTCCGGCAGGTCAATGCCCTCCCTCAGGAGGTTGACACCGACAAGAACCGCAAATACTCCAAGCCTGAGATCACGAAGCAGCTCCGCCCTCTCGAACGTATCAAGCTCAGAGTGGATGTAGCGGACCTTGATCCCCAGTTCAGCCATGTACTCGGCAAGATCCTCCGCGGAACGCTTGGTAAGGGTCGATATCAGCACACGCTCCCCTGCGTCTATAATCGGACGCACCTCCGCAAGAAGGTCATCTACCTGTCCGGTGGCAGGGTGGACCTCAACTATGGGATCCGTCACACCGGTAGGCCGTATAAGCTGTTCGACCACCTGTTCCGAACGGGAAAGCTCATAATCGCCCGGAGTGGCCGATATAAAGAGCGCGTTCTTCAGCAGCGGCTCATACTCATCCCATTTCAGAGGCCTGTTGTCGAGACAGGAGGGAAGCCTGAACCCGTGTTCGACTAGAACTTCTTTCCTCGCCCTGTCTCCGTTGTACATCCCCCTTATCTGGGGAAGTGTCATGTGCGACTCGTCAATGAATATCAGCGAATCATCGGGGAAGAAATCCATCAATGTCCCCGGCGGGTCTCCCGGTTCGCGGCCGTCCAGGAAGCGGGAATAGTTTTCTATACCCGAACAGTATCCTACCTCAAGCAGCATTTCGAGATCATATTTGGTCCTCATTTTGAGTCTCTGAGCCTCTGCGATCCTGCCTGCCGACTCAAGCTCCGCGACTCTGTCAGTCAGTTCTTTCTCAATAAGTTCAGCCGCTTTGTTTATCGCATCGGAAGAAGTTACGTAGTGCTGTGCGGGAAATATCCCCGTGTGATCTTTGCTGAGGATTGCCCTGCCGCTTACCGGGTCGATCTCCTCGATGCGTTCTATTTCGTCGTCGAAGAAGATGACCCTGACGGCGGTGTCGCTGTATGCCGGATAGATCTCTATAGACTCTCCCCTGCTCCGAAAGTTTCCGGGCTGGAGTACCAGGTCGTTGCGTTGATAATAGTTGTCCAGAAGCCTCGTCATGAAAGCCCTGCGGTCCCACTGTTCGCCTACCGCGAAACGGAAAATGGCGTCCTCATAGTTCTTTCTCTTTCCAAGTCCGTATATGCAGGATACGCTGGCGACCACGATGACGTCGCGCCGCTCAAGAAGCGCCTTTGTCGTGGCAAGGCGGAGCTTCTCGATGCGTTCGTTTATGGAGGCATCCTTCTCGATATAAATGTCCTGCGCCGGCATATAGGCCTCAGGCTGGTAGTAGTCGTAATAACTGACGAAATAATTGACCGAGTTCTCCGGGAAAAATTCCTTGAACTCGCTGTAAAGCTGCGCAGCCAGAGTCTTATTGTGGGCCATGACGAGCGTAGGCCTCTGCAGCCGTTGGATGACATTTGCCATAGTGAACGTCTTCCCGCTGCCCGTCACTCCAAGCAGTGTCTGTACAGCTCCCTCTTTTTCAAATCCCCTGACAAGCTTCTCGACAGCTTCAGGCTGATCACCGGACAACGGCCAGGGTGAAAAGAGCTTGAATTCCTCAGACATAAGCCCACTCCTTCGGATGAAATACAACCTTGATAGTATATAGCTTTTTGTCTGTCGCGTCATCGGTGTTAACTACTATTGTGTAACTGCCGCCTCACAAAAAAGCTCAGCGAAAAAATTTCGCTGAGCTTTTTAAATTCCTGGTCGGGATAGTCGGATTCGAACCGACGACCCCCTGCTCCCAAAGCAGGTGCGCTAACCAGGCTGCGCTACATCCCGTGACGATGGGCATTATAACACAAATTTTCCCGGTGTGGGAAAATCAGCGGCCGCAAACCGGATACATTCCGACAAAAAAAGGAGCCTTTCGGCTCCTTTCAGGTATCTTGTTTACTCTTCCTCGTCGTCAGGATCTTCGTCGTCATCGTCAGCGTCTTCCGTACTCCTCTCCCTGACCTTCTCTTCTTCCTCTTCTTTGCTGTCAGAGGCGCTGTCCTCTTCCGTACCGTTCTCTTCGTCTTCGGAAGGAGATTCCTCCTCGTCCGTCACCGCCGGGACTGCGGGGGCTTCTTTCTTCGGGTAGCCGAGAAGTTCATCAAGTTCTTCTCCCTCAAGGACTTCCTTCTCAAGAAGCAGGGCAGCTATTTCCTCCAGGCGTTCGTTGTGCTCCGTAAGGATCTTCTTCGCAAGGTTGAAGCATTCATCGATTATGCTGCGGACTTCCTGGTCTATCGCATATGCGATCTCTTCGCTGTAGTTCCGGTCTTCCATGATATCCCTGCCAAGGAAGACCTCGTGCTGTTTCCTTCCGAGCGTCACGAGTCCGAGCCTGTCGCTCATCCCAAACTGCGTGACCATCTGACGGGCTATCTGTGTCGCCCTCTCAAGGTCGTTGGAAGCGCCTGTTGTGACATCTCCGAATTTCAGCAGTTCAGTCACACGTCCGCTGAGCAATATCGTTATCCTGTCAGAAAGCTCCTTCTTCGATACGAGGAACCTGTCCTCTTCGGGCAGCTGTAATGTGTAGCCGAGCGCCATATGGCCCCTCGGTATTATCGATATCTTGTGTACAGGGTCACTGCCGTCGATCTTGCTTGCCACCAGCGCGTGTCCGGCTTCGTGATAGGCGATGATCTCGCGCTCTTTCTTGCTTATGACGCGGCTCTTGCGTTCAGGGCCTGCCATGACCCTGTCGATAGCCTCTTCAAACTCAGCCATGCCGAGCTTGTCCTTGTTTCTCCGGCCGGCAAGGAGCGCAGCCTCGTTGACGAGGTTCGCGATATCGGCGCCCACGAAACCCGGGGTCCTTCTCGCAATGACATCAAGATCTACTTCCTTGCTGACTTTTTTGTCCTTGAGGTGGACCTTCAGGATATCCCGCCTTCCGTTTACATCCGGCCTGTCAACTACTATCTGTCTGTCAAAACGGCCCGGGCGCAGCAATGCCGGATCAAGGATGTCAGGTCTGTTGGTCGCGGCAAGAAGTATTATGCCCGTTCCGGCATCAAAACCGTCCATCTCGACCAGAAGCTGGTTCAGTGTCTGTTCCCGTTCATCGTGTCCGCCACCGAGGCCTGCGCCGCGATGGCGCCCGACTGCGTCGATCTCGTCGATAAAAATGATGCAGGGCTGATTCTTGCGCGCCTGCTCAAACAGGTCTCTCACACGCGCAGCACCGACGCCTACGAACATTTCAACAAAATCGGATCCGCTGATGCTGAAGAACGGGACATTGGCCTCTCCGGCAACTGCCCTCGAAAGCAGCGTTTTCCCGGTCCCCGGAGCGCCCAGCAGCAATACTCCGCGGGGAACTTTGGCTCCCAGCCTCGTAAACTTAGACGGATCCCTGAGGAACTGCACGACCTCCTCAAGTTCTTCCTTTGACTCGTCACAGCCCGCGACGTCATCGAAAGTGACTTTGGGCCTGTTGTCCATGAAAAGCTTTGCCTTGCTCTTCGCAAAGCCCATCACCTTGTTGCCGCCGCCCTGCATGTTGTATATGAAATAGATCCATACGCCTAT
>DBRW01000024.1:4258-16487 GCA_002306075.1 Synergistaceae bacterium UBA1358 | reverse complement strand
GCCTGTCCCGATATGGCTATGATGTCTGCCTCACGAAGCCTCCTTATAAGCTTTTCGTTGAGCCCGGTGGACGGATCTTCCGGATCCTCGACATCTGCTTTGAGCGCGGAATAATGCTCGGTCCACATGTTGAGTCCTTTTAAGGTGTAGTCCACCAGAGAAAAATTATTTTCCCACTCCAGAAGCGCATCGTAAACAGGCTTTGTCACGCAGTGCCCCCATGATCCGATCAGGCAGTGCGGAGGCCAGATGCAGAGA
Source organism: Synergistaceae bacterium UBA1358 (assembly GCA_002306075.1). Lineage (GTDB taxonomy): Bacteria > Synergistota > Synergistia > Synergistales > Synergistaceae > Caenicola. The sequence continues at coordinate 16,229 of DBRW01000024.1, read as the reverse complement.
ACGTACCGATCGTTTTTTGCCAGTTCGTCCACATAGCGTACGGCTCTCTCCATATGATCCGGGACCGTGGTCCTCCACAGCCCTTTCTTCAGATCGTCCCTGGTGATGAGAGTGAAAGGTTCGGGGTGTCTGCCTTTGCTGTCGACCCAGAAGATAGGGTGCGCGATATCTACAAGGCGGTGTGTATCAAGGGTGACGCTTATATGGCTTATCTTATTCCTCAGCCTCTTTATTGTCTCCGCGAGCCTCTTTGAGTCTTCAACGGCTCCCGGTACGTACAGAGCCCCATTGGGGTCGCAGAAGTCGTTCTGCGGGTCGACGATAAGAAACTCAAGCTTCTTCCCCTTCATTCATTACTGCCTCCTTAAGATCCGGTACATACGGTGCTGTATATATTATCACTTCCCGCACGCAGTTAAAGAGCTCCGACAGCGGTTTTTATGCCGACTTTGCAGCGGAAAGTACTGCCGCGGAAAATTGCTCAATATTTATTGTCAATTTGTTGTCTATATTGACACGCAGATAACAGAATGATATATATACTGTCAGACTATCATGGCTGGGCAGGAGATGACAAAATGAGAGCTTCGGACCTTATGCATGAAAGATCTATCGCGCTTGCGGACTGCAATAATTTCTTCGTCTCATGCGAACGGCGGGCGGACAACTCTCTTGACAGCCGCCCTGTCGTAGTTCTTTCTTCCAATGACGGCTGCGTTATTTCACGTTCCAACGAAGTCAAAAAAATGGGTGTAAAGATGGGAGATCCTTATTTCAAGATAAGGAACATGCTTGCCTTCAACGGTGTTGTCGTCAGGTCTATGAACATGTCCCTCTACCGGGAGATATCCGCCGAAGTGATGTCGAGGATAAGGCTCTACACGGACGCGGCTGAAATATACTCGATAGACGAATCCTTTTTCAACATGGCCATATCGAACATAAAGGACCCGCTGTCCTACTGCAGGACCATAAGAAAGGACATATGGGAGAAATGCCGTATCCCTGTGTCTGTAGGCATAGCCCCCACAAAGACGCTCTGCAAGATGGCGACTGAATACGCCAAGAAAAACGAGGAGACGGGCGGCGTCTTCTGGATGGACAGGTCGAAATACAAGGATATGTCCTTCATGTCGCAATTCGAATGCGGCGACGTATGGGGAATAGGCCGAAGGATCAGCGAAAGGCTGTCAAAGTCGGGAGTAAGGACGGCCGCAGACTTCATAAGAAAAGACGAACTGTGGCTCAAAAAGACGTTCGGGATAACGACCCTCTATACCTCGTGGGAATTGAAGGGACACCGAGTGTACGAGCTTGAGGCATGCAGAAAGCCTCCCAAGTCGATAATGGTATCGCGTTCGTTCGGCAGTCCGATAACGGAATACGAGGATATGCTCGACCCGCTGCTCTGTTTTACCGTGTCTGCGGCGAGACAGTTGCGGAAGGCCGGCCGGACTGCGGGAAAAATGTCCATATTTATTTCCACGAGCAGATTTGACCGGGAAAAATACTATGCCAACGGACGGGAGACGCACTTTGCAAGACCGGCCTCCCTGGACTCGGAGTTTATGAGCTGCGCGGAGCGCATGCTTAAGGAAATATTCATTCCGGGCTGTAAATATAAGAGGTGCGGCGTCATCCTCTCCGATTTTTCCGATATATCGGCTGGTCGGCAGGCTGCCCTCTTCGATGATGATGAGGAAGATGAAAGGAAACTCAGGGTGGCGTCAGCCGTCGATTCCATAAACAGGGAGTTCCGTCAGGGGATCATAAAACCCGCGGCCCTCTTTGATGCGCCCGACCATGAAAAGAAGTGGGCCCCAAGATCAGAATTCAGGTCGGAAGGAGGGTGCAAAAAGGACTCTCCGCTGCCTGACGGACTGCGCTTCCAGAACCATTCCGAGGATTTTGCCTCTTAGCAGCAAATGCCGGTCTGCTTCCGGCATCTGTGCGATAAAGAAGGATCCTCAGCCGACCGGGCAGCTGAACTTTTTTCTGATCCATTCCGCTCTGTCTATGAAACCGCATTCTTCATACAGCGCCGCGGACCTGAGAGCCAGTTCTTCGGTCGATCCCCAGGGGGATCTGCTGTTTTTTTGCTGGGTCTTTTTATTTTTCGATGATTTTGACAAGAGCCAGGCCTTTGCCAGATATTGGGTCGCCAGCCATTGTTTTCTGGAGACATCTTTCAGGAAGATCTCCGCACGTTCGATAGATCTTTCTGCCGATTCCTGCCGGCCGCGCTCAGCGTCCGCTATCGCCTTGATGCTGTACAGCATCGATCCACACCTGCCGCCCCTGCAGCTTTCGAACAGGGATACGGCATCGTCTATATGGCGAAATAGCAGGGACATATCGTTCATGTCCAAAGCCAGGCTCGCCGCATGGGTGTGAAAATAGCTTCTGCCCCAATAGAGGCCTATCCTTTCAGAGGTCTCCGTGGCGGATTCGAGATAGGCCAGTGCGCTTGCGTGATCGCCTTTAAGCTGGAATATCTCGGCAATGTAGCATTTCGCGACCAGTATGCTCAACGTATAGCATTTGCCCGTAAGCTTAAGGCTTTCGAAAAGTCTGATCGAATGCCTGAACGTTCTTTCTGCCTGGTCGTATTTCCCTGATAAAAACATCGATACTCCGACGAACCTTACTGCCGTTGCCATGTAGTGCCGGTGATTTTCCGGCCGTGAAAGATGTATCAGCTCTCTTGCCGTTGAAATAAGGCGCACGGGGTCTTCTGTCTGAAGATGCATGTAGCATATATGCTTCAGACAGTGTATGTGTGTCTCAGAGAGCCCAAATTCCTTTGAAATGCTTATCGCTTCGTTTATAAAGACGAGGCCCTTGTCATATTCTCCCCAGCTTATATGGTATCCTCCCGCCAGTTCGAAACATGAAGCCTCAAGGCTTTTCAGTTCCATCCGGCCGACATTTTTGTCCGTACGGATCTCATCCAGCAGCGCCAGAGCCCGGTTGATCCTCTGTTCGGTCCCCTCTCTGCTGCTGAAGGGGGTGGAGCAGGAGAGAAGCACCTTGTCCGAAACGACGGGGAAAAGGTCATGGTTGAGCGTGATATCAAAAATAAGCTCCCGCAGATACTGTTTAAGTTCCATGGCACGCTGCCCCGATCTCATGTAGTGGTGACAGAGCATAGTGCTGAGTTCCGGATCCCATTTCTGCGGCGAGTATGCGTTGTTCAGGACCTCGGCGACCTTCTTGTGAAGTTCCTGCCTTTTGGAGAGGGAGATCGATTCATATATGCACTCCCTAACCTTTGCATGGGTAAAATCCCAGATCACCTTCCCGTCTTCTTCCCGTTCTTTCAGCAGTCCTTTGGATAGAAGGGTTTCGCCTGCCGACAGCACTTCATCGTATCCGCGGGAGGCGACCTCCGTTATCTGTTCGGGAGATGCACCCACCGCAAAGACTGAAATTATTGCAAGCACATTTTGCTGCAGCTCCGAAAGATCTCCTATCCTCGCCATTATGAGTCCACCCAATCCGTTCGTAAGATCGGAATCAGGATTCTCCTCCGCCGCACGGAGCATCTCAAAAAGAAGAAGGGGGATCCCTTCGCTTTCACGGATAAAATATTCGTCGCCCTTTTGATTGAGAAGCTCTTCGGAAAGGGAGTTCCGGCATATGTCTATGATCTCATCATTTCGCAGAGGGGCCAGTTTGAGAGGGACGATCTTCCATTTTGAGGGAGGATCCAGACTTTGAAGCATTGCCAGGGTGATCCTCGATGACTCCGGCCGTCCTGACAGGATGATGTTGATATCAAGATCAACAGTACTCATAAAAGCAGTCAGAAGCTGGATCGACTGTGTGTCGAACCAGTGGATGTCCTCAAAGATCATAATGATCCTCTTTTTGCTTGCTATGCGCCGGAGGATATCGTTTATCATGCCGCTTATGACAATGGGATTCCTCTCGGTCATCAGAGCCACGTCTGCGTTGTAGTTAAGGCCCTTGCCGCCCAGGAATCCGGGGAAAATGCCGGAAAGGACGGACCGGGTATTTATATCCGGAAAATCATTTTCGATCTCGGGCATCCGGCCTATCCGTGTCATTATGCTGTTCCAGGAAGAGTACGGATAGCCTTCGCCTATGGGGCTGGATCTTGACGAGAGGATCAGGAAGTCACCTTTGTCGAGTATCGATACAGCTTTGTTGATCAGCGCCGTCTTGCCTATGCCGGCCTCTCCGTGCACGTAGACGGCTGTGTTCAGGCCTCCCGGATCTGTCAGGGCCCCTATCATCGCGGCGAGCTCGTTTTTCCTGCACCAGAACTTTTCCCTGTTTTCGGAGGAGGAGTCGTATTCTGACCAGTTGTTGAGGATCTTTCTGAAGTATTTTTTGCTTCTCTCCGAGGGTGTGATGCCCATCTTGTTTTCAATTTTCGATGAGTACTCTTTGAAAAAGATCAGAGCTTTGGTGGGCTGTCCCATATTGCAGTATATCTCCATCAGTTCAAGCACTGAATCTTCATCGTAAGGATCGATAGTCAGCAGGGTCTCAAGCGAATTGCTCATCTCTTCATACATCTTTTTTTCGTAGCAATTTGAGATCCTCTTCCTCAGCATCGTTACGATATTTTTTCTGATCGCCTGCTTTGTGACTGCCGTCCATTCGTCAAACTCTTCCGAACCTTCGAGACCGAAATCCCTGAGGGGCTCTTCGGTTATATGCCTCGGGAGCGGAACATCGGGATCGATTATTTGCTCAAGGGCGGAGATGTCATCAAATGTCTCTTTGAGAGAGATGCTGTTTCTGTCGATGTCTACATATTCTGGTATCGTGTTTCGTATTATATAGAGAGCGTTTCTCAGATTGGCTGATGCCTGGGGTCTTTCCATGTCCGACCAGAAGAGTGCTTTAAGCTGATTTCTGGTAGCGGGGCCGTTCAATGCCAGGTAAAAGACCATTGACTCCGCTTTTTTCAGCGGAAAAGAAATTTTTCTTCCGCTGATCTCGATATAGGGGTTTCCCAATAAGTGGAGAAAAAGAGTCATGGACGACCTCCGTCTTTGTATTCCGTCGATATCAAATTATATCAATATATTTGTCAGATCCTGAAAATCCCTCACAAAAAGCGTCAATAAAACGTCAAACAAGCGTAAAAAAGAAGGCTGAGACACGATGAGGAATATTGACGCTTTTCTTATGTGGTAAGTATAGACTTATTTATGGAAATAAAATACCGGACATGCATATTAGACTGGCAATGATCGTTGGGGTGATGTTCCTGAAAATAGAACTTAAGATCAACGGCAAATTTAGAACAGCTGAAGTATCTGCGTCCGAGAGGCTGATAGATGTGCTCCGGCAGAAGTTCGGCCTTGTCAGCGTCAAAGAGGGATGCGGCGCGGGAGAGTGCGGTGCGTGCACGGTCATCATGGATGGCGAGGCAGTCTGTTCTTGCGTGGTACCGGCCTTTCAGGCGGACGGACACGATATCCTTACGGTCGAAGGGCTGGAGGAAAACGGAGAGTTGGATGTGATCCAGCAGTCTTTTATAGACTGTGATGCTGTCCAGTGCGGTTTCTGCACTCCCGGAATGATAATGTCGGCCAAGGCTTTGCTCATGAAAAACCCCTGTCCGTCGAGAGAAGAGATCAGAACTGCCCTTGCCGGCAATATTTGCAGGTGCACAGGCTATGTCCAGATAATCGATGCAGTTGAGACAACTGCGGCACGGATCGGGGTGTGCAGGCGTTGACAGGATTGTTTGCACCGCGAAGCATAGAAGAACTCTTATCGCTGCTGGCTGGATCCGGTGAGCATGAGAAACATTTCATAGCCGGAGGAACTGACTGGCTGATAAAAAACAGGGGAAACATCTCTGAGGATGCGGTACTCTTCGATCTCTCAAAGATCCCCGAACTCAGAGGGATCGAAAACAGGGGATCATATCTGAGGTTGGGGTCAATGGAGACGATGACATCTATCCATACAGACCCGGAGATCAGACTTCATGCAGCGGCACTTTGCGATGCAGCCTCATCCATGGGTTCGGTCCAGATCAGAAACAGAGCCACAGTGGGCGGAAATCTTGCAAACGCTTCCCCCGCAGCCGACACCCCGGGTGCGTTGGCGGCCCTGAATGCTTCCGCGGTAATTTTTTCTCCTTCAGGCACAAAAGAACTTTCGATCGAAGAAGTGCTCGGTACATGCCCGAATAAAAATACGCTGTCAGACAGCGATATCATCATGGAATTTCGTATCCCGGTAAGAAAAAGTCATGTCTCTGCATTCAAAAAAATAGGAAGCAGGAGCGAAGTCAGCATAGCAAGGATCAATCTGGCTGTCTCGGCGAAATATGAGGACGGGGCATTTTGTGATGCGATGGTATTCGTAGGCACTCTCGGCACAGCCGCCAAAAGGTCTCCCGAAGCGGAAAATGCTCTCCTTATGCCTATCTCCTTACGTAAAGAAGGTTTTAAAAAAGCCCTTTGTGAATTTGCCGGGCGTATGATCCCGAGCAGAAGTACGCTTCCTTATAAGCAGTCGGCCATTCAGGCTCTGGCGGAAGATGTTCTGGAAATGCTTGAGGCCAGGGGAAGGTCTTTGGAAAAAAGCGGAGAGAAGAGCCATGGATAAAAGATCATACAAATATATCGGCAGGAACGTTACAAGATTCGATGCTGTGGACAAAGTCCGCGGCAGGTTTCCCTATCTCGCGGACGAGCCGTTCCCAAATGCCCTTTTCGGTGCAGTGCTTTTCAGCCCACATGCCAATGCGGTCGTAAAGAAGATCGATGTGTCCGAGGCAAGCCGGATCGAGGGTGTCGAAATACTTACATACCTTGATGCCCCCAATGCCAGATACAACGGCAGCGAGTGGTTCCCCGGCCAGGATGACTACCCTGACGAGACGGTCCTGACCGGTCATGCAAGACACGTAGGCGACCGTATAGCCCTGGTCATGGCCGATACGGAAGAGAAGGCGCGAAAGGCCAGGGATCTTGTAAGGGTCGAATATGAGATCCTGCCTGCCGTCACACTTCCTGAAACAGCCGCTGACATGGCGGGGATGCTCCATGAAGACGGAGTAAAGAGCTTTGACGGCAGCATATGCTACGGAGATCTCGAAAAAGCCTTTTCTTCAGCCGCTTACATAGAGTCGGATACAGTCACCACTCCCAAGATCCATCATGCGGCCATGGAAACCCACTCGGTGCTTGCGATACCCCGGGGAGACGTGCTAGAGGTCAGGACCCCATGTCAGATAACGTTCGGAGTCCAGTATTCCATCGCACAGGTACTGGATATGCCCTTGTCAAAGATAAGGGTGATCAAGGCGAACATGGGAGGGACCTTCGGGGGCAAGCAGGAGGTCGTCTTTGAAGTTTTGTGCGCGTGGGCTGCCAACAGACTCAAAAGACCTGTCTTTATCAATACGACGAGGGAAGAGACCATCCTTTCGACCCGAACGAGAGCTGCCGTAAAAGGCAAGGTCGAAACGGCACTGGATGCTGACGGTACCATACTTGGAAGATCTTTTGAACTGATCGTTGACGCGGGAGCATACCTTACAGGCACAAAAAAGGTAATGATGGCCATGGGGAAAAAGGCTTCAAGATTATATCGGATCCCCGCGTTAAGCTACAAGGGCTCTGTCGTAAGGACTTCAACGACCCCGGCAGGTGCGTGCCGTGGCTACGGCTCGCCTCAGATACACACCATAACGGAGATCCACACAGACCTGATGTGCAGAAGGCTTGGATTTGACCCCGTGCAGTTCAGGCTGAAAAATCTGCTCGGAGAATTCGAAGAAGATCCTTCCGGAGGGGCCAATATAGGCAAGGCAAGGGTGATCGAGTGCCTCAGCAGGGGAGCCGCGGCTTTCGGATGGGAGGAGAACAAGGCTCCCAAAGTGAGTGGAGGCAGATTTTTCACCGCGACAGGCTTTGCATGCTGTACGCATGGCAACGGCTACTACAAGACAAAATATCACGATTTCTCAAACATGTCCCTGAGGTTACTCGAAGACGGTTCCGCGATACTCAGGGCCTCGATCCATGAACTTGGCAGCGGCGCAACTACTGCACTGGCACAGATAGTAGGCGAGGTGACCGGGATAGATGTCTCAAAGATCACCGTTACCGAAGCAGACACCCAATTCACCTCATATGATTCCGGATGCCAGGCCAGCAGGGTCATATACGTATGCGGCGAATGTGCAAGGCTGGTTTCCGAAGCTGCAGTGAAAATGCTTACTCAAGAGGCATCAAAACTTTTGGACAGGCCTGTCCGTTTTTATGAGGGAGGGCTTGTCTGTGAAGGAAAGAAGCTTGATCTCGGAGCTGCTGTAAGAGAAATCATGGAGAAAAGGAGGGTATCGATCGAAGTTAATTTTGAACACAGGCCCGAAAGCAATCCGGCATCCTTTGGCGTTCACTTTGCCGAAGTGACAGTGGATAAGCTGACAGGACTGGTGAAGGTCAACAGGTATCTTGCGATACACGATATCGGCCAAGCGATAAACGAGAGCTTTGTAAGAGGCCAGATATACGGGGGCATCCAGATGGGGATAGGTATGGCTCTCAGCGAAGAACTTCCCTTTGACAGCATGGGTATCCCCAGGGTACGTAATTTTGACAAATATCATCTTGTGAATGCTCCGGACATGCCCGATCCGGAAATAATCCTTATTGAAGACAATGAACCCGGGGGTCCTTTCGGAGCGAAGAGCATAGGCGAAATTTCCACAGTTCCGGTATCGGCCGCAATAGTAAATGCGGTCAACAGGGCACTGGGTTCATCGTTGACAGACCTTCCGCTCACACCGGCAAAGGTGGTGGAAGCTGCCAGGAACATGGGCGAATAATGGTCTCAAACAAATATACACATCTTTATATCTAAAATTTTGCATCATTAAGGAGGACAACAGAAATGCCAGATGAACAGAAACAAAGTGTTGCCGATCTCAACAAAGGGATACGCTGGGAGGTCTTTATACCGACATTTTTAGTCGTAGCGATCGCGGCTATAGTCGGCATCGTCAACAAAGATATGCTGACGAAAGCCAGCAATACGTTCTTCTTCTGGTCCCTTGACAGCTTCGGATGGCTCTACCAGCTCTCGATAATGGCAAGTGTGGTGCTTGTCGCGGTAGTGACTTTTTCAAAGCTGGGAAGTATGCGGATAGGCGGAAAGGACGCAAAACCAAAATACAGTTTCTGGACATGGTTCGCAATGACTCTCACAGGCGGGATAGCCACCGGTATAGTGACATGGGGAGTCAATGAGCCGCTTATATATTACGGCAATGTATGGGGAGAACTCAATCAGCTTGGCATAGAAGCCGGGACTCCCAATGCGGCCATTTTTGCGATGGCAAGGACTTTCTATAACTGGACGTTCGTTCCTTATGCCATTTATGCCCTCTGCGGACTTCTTGTCTCCTACATCTATTACCACAAGAAAGACAGCCTTACCGTAACAGCGACATTGAAGCCTCTGTTCGGAGACCGTGTGACCAAGCCCCTTTCATCGGCCATTATAGACACGCTTTCAATGCTCGCTCTGACCATCGGTCTGGCCACAGGTCTGACGATGTGTATCACGCTCGTCATTACCGGTCTTAAGGGCACATACGGAATCCAGGAAAGCCTTCCTCTGTTCGTCGGTATAGGTGCTGCTATAATTTTTGCATTTACATTCTCAAGCTATGTCGGACTGGATAAAGGGCTGAAAATAGTAGGGAGCCTCAATGCCTGGTTCTATTACGGACTTCTGGCCCTCCTTCTCATAACCGGCCCCACACTTTTCATAGTCAGGATCGGAACAGCCGGCCTTGCATCATGGATGCACAATTTCTGGCTGTGGGGACTTGATCCGATCGATATAGGCGGAGAAGCGCTGACACGTTCATGGACGCTTTTCGACTGGGCTTTCTGGGTCGGGTACGCTCCGGTCACGGGTATATTCCTTGCGATGCTCTCGTATGGAAGGACGATAAGGGAATATATGATCGTAAACTGGATACTCCCCTCCGTATTCGGCATCATCTGGTTCTCTATTTGGGGCGGAAGCGCGATCCATATGCAGATGACAGGCGGCGCCGATCTTGTCGGAGCTCTGAACTCGGGCGGAGCTGTAATGGCACTGTGGGAATTCCTTAAGAACCTCCCGTTCGGCCTCGGAGTTATAGTCGTGCCTATAAATATTCTCGTTATCCTCGCATCCTTTATCACATGCGCCGATGCAACTCTCACAAACATAGGCTCGATGTGCGTAAGGGACGTCCCCATCGGAACAGAACCCCCGGCAAAGATAAAAGCCCTTTGGGGAATTTCTGTCGGAGTAGTTGCCATTATAATGGCAGCATATGGCGGAGGAGCCCAGGGAGTCGACGGAGTCAAAGCGTTGGCGGCAGCGGCAGGTTTTGTCGTGCTTTTCGTATTTGCGGTCCAGGTGATCGCGTTCATAAAGGTGTTCTTTGTAGATAAGATCACTGAATAGCCTGAACAGCCGATCTCCTCTGAAAACATATACTGTGTGAGAAATGCTGCGGATGCTGGTGATCCACCATCCGCAGCCATTATCATGGAGGGCAAATGATGAAGATACTACTTACAGGTAATGACCTTACGATCGAAAAAGTCTGGTCTGTCGCAGTCGAAGGCGTGGGAGTAGAAATCAGTCCGGAGGCCGATGCGAAACTTGAAGCTTCAAGACAGCTCGTTTACGACCTCGTTGACGAAGACGTTCCGGTATACGGGTTCAACACCGGGGTGGGCTGGAACAAGGATCATACGATCGCCAAGGAGTTCTTTGGAGATTTTAACCGCAAACTGATCTATTCACACTCTCTTGGGATCGCCCCTGAGGCATCCGAAGCAGAGGTCAGGGCCATGATGCTTATCAGGCTCAACTGCCTTCTTCAGGGTTACACAGGCATACAGCCCGCAGTGGCAAGACGTTATGCCGAATTTTTGAACGAGGGGATACACCCAGTGGTGCCTGAAAGAGGCTCAGTCGGAGAGGGCGACATTGCTGTGATGTCCCACATAGGACTGGCTATGATCGGGGAAGGCGAAGTCAATTACAAGGGGAAAAGGATGTCCTCGATGGAAGCGCACAAAATGGCAGGTCTCGAACCTGTCGTTCTGGGGCCCAAGGACGGACTTGCCATAGTAAGCAACAATGCTTTTGCGGCCGGGCAGGGAGCGCTTGTCCTTAAGTTTCTCAGAGACCTCGCAGACATGGGAGATATCGTCTACTCGGTTTCTCTGGAAGGCCTTAACGGGAATACCTCCCCACTCGACCCGTCAGGACTCGCCCCGAGGAAATTAAAAGGTCAGCAGGTCAGCGCAGAGAGAGTCAGGAAGGTCATTGAAGGAAGCAGTATTTATGACAGAGATCCCGATAAACCGGTGCAGGACCCCCTGTGTTTCCGCGGAGCGGTCCACGTGAACGGCACGCTCCGTGACGCGCTCGACTACGTCACGGAATTTATGGATATCCAGATGAACAGCACAGATGACAACCCATGCGTATTGGTGGATGAAAGACGCATGATATCCGTGTCGAACTTTGAGACTACCTCACTTGCGACCGGTCTGGAAATGCTGTCCATAGTGCTGAGCCATGTTTCGAGAATGTCGTGCTATCGCATGCTGAAGCTTTGTGACCCCGAAATGACCGGACTTTCCAGATTCCTGAGCCATGACGGGGGAGATTCGCACTGTTTCGGAGCGTTCCAGAAATCATACGCACTCATGGATACCGAGATCAGGCATCTCTCAAATCCATGCTCCGCAGATTTCATGTCTCTTGCCGGAGAAATTGAGGACCATGCCAACAACACCCCGTTGGTGGTCCAAAAATTGAGGAAAGCGGCGGATAATCTTGCATATGTATACGGCATGGAAATGATACACGGATGTCAGGCCATCGACCTGCGCATGAGAAAAAGCAGCATAAGGCTTGGGAAGGGCACAGAGGCAGCGTGGAAGGCTTTCCG
>DBRW01000024.1:0-4250 GCA_002306075.1 Synergistaceae bacterium UBA1358 | reverse complement strand
ATAAAGAGCAACGTGTTGCTTTCCGAAGTCGAATACAAATAGAGGCGCCTCGGCAGCAGGAATATTTTAGGAAAAGTAATTTTACGAAAGACCGCACAAAACAGGAAATTTGCTTCGGTGCGGTCTTTTTTTAACATTTGTACAAAATAAACAAAAGTATACGGAACTTTGTTGATTTTAGTATATTTTCGTTGTCTAATTCCAATATTTCTGTACAATATCTCTCACTACTCTGAAAAAGAGACAAAGGGAGAGAACTTGATGCCTCAGACAGAAAAAACATTTCCACGATGGATCCCGCTGCTGGGAGGACTTCTCGGCAGTACCACCTGCGGATTGCTTCTTTATGCTTTCAGTGTGTTCATCCGCCCCCTTCAGGCCCAGTTCGGATGGAGCGTCCCCGATGTTGCGATGGCCTACGCGCTTATCTGCCTTATCTTCGGCCTCATGACCTTCCCCGCGGGACGCCTCAGCGACAGATACGGTTCGAGAAAAGTCGTGCTTGTGGGCGGGATCATTATGGCTTTCGGCTTTTTTATGGTCTCTACGATAACCCCTCCGGATCCTGCCGTCATAGCTGCGGGCGGTGAAGCGGCAAAGGCCGCAGGCAAGAAGCCGCTCTGGCTTCTCTACCTTTACTATGGGGTCATCGCCGGCTTCGGAGGCGGATGCGTCTACCTTCCCCCGATCGCCACGGCTCCGAAGTGGTGGCCCGACAGAAGGGCGCTTGCAACTGGGTTCACTGTTGTGGGGCTCGGTCTGGGTTCTTTTATAATGGCTCCGATGGCCACCGGGATGATAAACCACTTTGGAAGTGCACTGCCCGTGTTCAAATATGTTGGGATAGCGATGGGCATCATGGTGGTCATGGCAGCCCTCTGCCTCAAAGAACCACCGAAAGGTTACAGGCCCGCGGGCTGGACTCCTCCCGTACCCTCTTCTTCAGGCGGGGAAGTTAAATGCTGCAGGGACTATACCTATGAAGAGACAAAAAAGACACCGCAGTTCTGGCTTCTCTGGGTGGCTTACTTCTGCGGGTCTTTCGCCGGACTGATGGTCATCGGTCTTATTGCCAAGCACGGCATAGATGCGATGACGATCGCTTATAAAGTGAAGGAAGGACTTGATGCCGCAGCCGTCATACCAGAAGACATAGCAAAAAGCATAGCCATGTCCGCCTCGCTTGCCCCTAGCACTCTCGCTGTATTCAACGCAGCGGTCCGCATAATGGTAGGCCCGCTTGCCGACAGGGTGGGGACCAAAAAGATATTTGTAGTCCTTTTCGCGCTCCAGACAGCCGCGATGCTNNGCAGGCCTGATCGGCTGGAACTACGGAGCGATGTTCACGCTCTTCCCGGCGACTCTGCTCCAGTACTACGGCCCGACGAACCAGGGTTCCAATTACGGGCTGCTCTTTACTGCCTGGGGCATTGCCGGCTTCTGCGGACCCTACTTCGGCGGTAGGCTGCAGGCAATGACGGGCTCGTTCCTTGTTCCCTTCGTCGTCTCGGCAGCGGTGCTGGCGATATCAGTGATCATACTAGCCACCCTCAAAGCCCCTGCCAAAATACCGGCGTAATTGGGGCATCTCGGAGCGCTAGCTTAGCAAAACTCGAAGTCCTTCGCTTCGACGTATGACTAATACGTCGAAGCCAGGACTTTTTCGTCTTGCGTCGCTGTCATCTCCGATCTGCCCCAATTACGAGTATTTTGTAGAATGACAATAAAAATCAATTCTGAAAACACCGCATTAACACACGCCTCGGTTCGGAACATCACATGTTGCGTCGTTATCACTCGCTCTAAATCCCAATTGTGATATTGTTGTTGGCTATCGCCAAAACCTAAAATACCAACACTGGCTTATCAAGGCTTGCGGGAATTGGCTAGAAGAAGAGGTCCTGTTCTCCCTGTTCGAGTTTTTTCAGGCGTTCCTTCGTCAGGTCTCTTACCTTGTCGCTGGGGATCTCTTCTACCTCTTTTGCTATCACAGCTTCTCCAACTTCTTTCAGTTTATCTGAACCGTAGCCGATGAGGTACTCTTTGAATGTCAGGAGTGCATTGGGCTGGCATATGTTTTTTATCTGTCCCGATTTGGCGAGGGACATGAAGCGGTCTCCGGTGCGGCCCTGCCTGTAGCACGCCGTGCAGTAGCTCGGGATGTACCCGTCTTCGCAGAGCCAGGTAAGCACTTCGTCAGGGGACCTCTCGTCGGAGACTTTGAACTGTGCGGTGGTTTCGCATTTGGGATGAGCGATGTCTTTGTGGTATCCGCCTATGCCTGTGCATGAGCCTGCGCTGACCTGAGAGATCCCCAGTTCGAGGGCCCTTCTCCTGGTCTCCGGAGTTTCCCTGGTCGAAAGGATCATTCCCGTATATGGGGTCGAGACCCTTATAACGGCGATTATTCTGAGGAACTGTTCATCGGTGGTAAGGTAGGGGAACTTCTCAAGGTCAACACCTTCGGCTTCCCTCAGTCGGGGGACCGATATGGTGTGCGGCCCGACACCAAACATCTTTTCCAGGTGCTCGGCAAGCATAAGTTGTCCTACCAGCTCATACTTGTAGTCATAAAGACCGTAGAGGACTCCGGTGCCAACATCGTCGATCCCGCCCTGCTGGGCTCTGTGCAGCGCTGTCGTGTGCCAGTCGTAGTTGCTTTTGGGACCGACGGGATGCATTTTGGCATAGGTCGGTCTGTGGAAAGTCTCCTGGAAGAGGATGAAGGTGCCGATGTCCGCGGCTTTTAGTTTTTTGTATTCTTCGACTGTCGTTGCCGCAATATTTACGTTTATCCTGCGGATGGACTCTCCTCTGCTGTTTTTATAGCTATAGACTCGTTTCATGCATTCGATTATGTAATCAAGCGGAGAGTTGACCGGATCCTCTCCGGATTCCATGGCTATCCTCTTATGGCCGAGAGCCAGGATAGCTTCGGCTTCTTCGTCTATTTCCTCCATAGTCAGTTTTTTTCTGTGCATGGAAGGGTTGTCCTTGTGGAATCCGCAGTATTCGCACCCGTTTACGCAGTAGTTTGAAACATAGAGCGGGGCAAAGAGAACTATGCGTTTCCCGTAGATCTTTTCCTTGATCTCCTTTGCCAGCGAATACAGTTCCGCTTCAAGTTCAGGGTCTGTTATCTCAAGGAGCACCGCTGCCTCTCTGTGAGTGAGGCCTTTGCAAGTCCTTGCCTTTTCAAGGATCGAGCGGACATAGCCCTTGTCCTTTACGAGCTCTTTTGCCTCTTCAAGCGTTGCAAGTATTTCTGCATCGTCGATAAACGATGCGTCGTGGAACTGTTTTGGATCGTACATTTGACTTCCTCCTTTTTTGGCACAGCCTAAAAGCGGGAAAGTGCAGGAAAAGAGGTCGACAATAAAAAAAGCCTTCGCAGGGATCGCGAAAGGCCTGTCAGAAAATACCGAAAACCCAAAGCGGTCCTCTCCTCCTCCCTGAATCATCGGGGAGACAGATGGTTTCCATCACTATCCCTTTCCCCTGCCCCGGAGCGTCCCGAAGCAGCAGACTACAGACTGTGAATTTTATCGTTAATATTATACAGGCTTCGTTCAATGATCAATACGAATTAGGGCGTATTTAGCCGGTTATTTTCATTAAAGATCAGTTAAATTCAAGAAGCCGACCCAATTCTTTGATCCCTGATCCATGGTTTTCAATAGGTTATATAATTGCACGAGTGGCAAATTCTTGAAGAAAGCCAGTGGTAATGGGATGCGATACCCAAATTTGAAAAAATACGGGTTCAGTGAACGTTTTGAGCTGGAGGCGTCATTTTATGAGGGCCTTTATCCTGCACGGGTCACTGAACAGCACCGCAATATCTATAGGGTCATATGTGAGGACGGAGAGCTTCAGGCAGAAGTATCCGGCAAACTCCAGTATGCTGCCGAATGTACTATGGACTTCCCTGCGGTAGGGGACTGGGTAATGATCGATAGGATCGATGGAAACTCAGGCAGTGTCATGATCCGCAGTATACTGAGGCGCAAAAGCTTTTTTGCCCGCAGAGCGGCAGGGGGCAAAGAGGACGTCCAGATAGTCGCGGCGAACGTAGATACGATATTTATCTGTATGTCGCTCAACACGGACTTTAACCTGCGGCGGCTCGAGAGGTACATGTCTATTGCCTGGGACAGCATGGCAACTCCCGTTATTGTCCTCACCAAATCAGACCTCTGCGATGACATCGAAGATAAGATACGGGAGGTCTCCTCGGTGAGCGCAGGTGC
>DBRW01000038.1:1430-15398 GCA_002306075.1 Synergistaceae bacterium UBA1358 | reverse complement strand
AGCATTCCGTTCAGACGGGAAGACAGGGATTGACGTTATAAAGTCATCAACTGATCCTCATCTATTAAGAATCGCTCTCTGCACATGCGAAACAAGCAGAGAGCGATTTTTGTGTTCATACTGTTTTTTCTCACAGTATAAACAGGATTTAATGCCGCATATTATTCCTTTTAAATGGGAAAAGAGGGCTGTTGGTCAAACATGTTGTTTAACACGGCAAATCGACATTATAATATCTGTAATATGTCATATGCCCGTCTCTTCATCCGTTTTTTATCCTATATAATGTGAAGCAGGATGTCATTATTACCTGAGCACAAATAATAGCAGGCAGTACGTGTCGGTCTTGTGCGAAATGCATATTCTGTTTTGAATTCAAAGCGCTTATCCCTGACACGGACGGGAGAGGATACCATGAGAAAACACCTCAGATCGTTTTCTTTTATACTTTTATCATTATTTTTTGTCGCTTTCCCGATGTCCGCCTTCTCGGAGGCTTCACCTGCCGAGGCACTGGCAGAGGCTCAGAAGCAACATGACGAGTGGGGATTCCCGCACAGGGACGGGATAGTTCTGGTCCTGTCCGGAGGCGGTACCAAGGGGCTTGCCCACATTGGCGTGCTTGAGATCCTTGAAAGGGAAAATATCCCGATCGCCGCGATAGTAGGCACAAGCATGGGGGCAGTGATAGGCGGCATTTATGCATCCGGATACAGCGCCGCTGAGATGAAAGAGATCATATCCGACCTGGACATGATGGAAATAATCTCCAACAGGTCATCGGCGGAAGCTGCCGATATAAACTACAACAAACCTCCTTCAAGCGGTTCCGCCATCTTCAACGTTTTCATGGACGAGAAAAAAAAGCCGCGGAGCAACCGGGGCATGCTCCGCGCCAAGGGCCTATATTCTTTCCTTAATGAGATGACGGCAAGGGTGACGGTCACTGACTTCAATCTGCTTCCCATCCCCTTCGCGGCAATGGCCACCGACCTTGAAACAGGAGAATCCGTCGTACTGAGGGACGGCAACCTTGCCTCTGCGTTAAGGGCTTCGCTTTCGATACCGGGCATCTTCGAACCCTGGGAGATGAATGGCAGGCTCTTCGTAGACGGAGGGCTCAGGGCAAACCTCCCCGTCCTTGAGGCAAAAAGATTATTTCCCGGACACCCGGTGGTCGCTGTCAATCTTTCTCCCGAAAATATCACGAAAAGACGGGACAGCCTGCGCTCGATGGTCGAAGTGATGGCCCAGACGATCGAAATACTGATGGTCCATCAGGTGAGGGTGAACGCCGCGGCTGCTGATCTTGTGATCTCTCCCAAAGTCAAAGATTTCGGCATACTGCAGTCTGACGGCTATGATCAGATCATAGCGAGAGGGGTCGAGGCTGCCGAGCCAATGGTCGAACAGCTCAGAGATATTTCATGCCCGCCCGGCCAACCGTTCTGTGAGTTCAGGCACATCGACCCGCCCTCCTCGGTAAAGCCCCTCGTGACCGAGATAAGGTTCGAGGGAGTCCCAGAAAGTATTGCAAAAGTACTTCACAGCAAGTATGACCATTGGATCGGAGGACCTCTGGACATGGAAAAAGTCGCCGATGCCGTCAAGGCCCTTTCGGTCGGAGACGACTTCGCGTCTGTGGAGGGACGTGCCCAGACTCTGACGGAAGAGACCGCGGCAGTAGTATTCTCTATAGAGAGGCCGCCCAAATACGAATTCGGGCTTGGCGGATACGTAAGCAACCTGTACCCTGACAGTTGGATATCGCTCAGCGCGCAGGCGCGGGACATTTTCTTCGAGGGAGACGTCGGCTCTGCCGAATACAGGTTCGGATCAAGATGGGGCGCGATGCTGAGGTATTTCACACCCAAGACCAGACATGACACACAGTTCGGGGTCGTTTTCTCCGCCAGGGAAGAGGGCTACGTCCCTGGCAACGCAGCTCCTTTCGAGCTTGAACGCTATTCGGGCAGGATAGCCTGGTACAAGGATATCGGCAGGAAGGCAAGGATAGGTCTGGGATACGCCGTAGAGAGGATAGAATATGATCAGGACGGCACCCTGGACGGACCTTACATAAACTTTACCTTCAACAATCTGGATGACCCTATACTCCCGACCAAAGGACTTTCGGTCAACTCGGACATCTGGTTCCCCAACGGGGAGACAACAGTGACCCATACACGATTTCATGCATATCTGCCGATATGGCAGACTTGGAACGTCGTCCTTTCCGGGGGACTCAAAACAGGGGACGTCGATGATCCGGCCTACGCAGCCACACTGGGGACCAATGAGGAGCTATTCAGCCTTGCTGCACATCCTCTGGTCGGAGATCAGGCATACTGGATCCACCTTGGGGCCGCCAAGATGATCACAAGGTCGTGGTGGGGAGGGCTAAACCTCGAGATCTTCGGAAACTTCGGCCAGACGATGAGAGAGTGGGAGAACGACCAGAGCTGGTGGGAAGCCGGTATTGCGCTATCCGCTCCTATGACGAACTTCAGTTCGAGGGTCATGCTGATATATGACCAGAGCGGGGAGTTCACTTTAGGCTACTCGATAGGCATACCGATGTGGTGGAACGGCCCGCTTCCGTAAAGACGACCTGAGCGCCCTGTATCAGGATGGCGGGACCGGGCAGAGGTCAGATCTGTTTCCAGTGCTTGAAGCCTTTGCCCAGGACTTCCGATGCCTCCGAGACTACCATGAAGGATTTTGGATGGTTCTTGGCCAGATACCGTTTCAGGACCATGGTCTGCCTGGGGGTGAGCAGACACATTATCGTTGGACGCTCCTCGCCGGAGAAGCCTCCCTCGCCGTACAGTACGGTCGATCCCCTGCGCAGTTCGTCAGAGATGTACCTTACCACCGGCTTTGTATCCTTGGCCATTATCAGCACCAGACGGCGCTTGTCGAACGATGAGAGAACGCTGTCTATGCTCTGCCCGGATACATAGCTTGCGACAAAACCATAAAGCATTTTTTCCATTCCCACGATTCCCATTGATCCGCCGAGGATGAGCATATTTATGTAGAAGCTGAAACGTCCGACTTCGATGCCGTATCTCTTTCTAAGTACAGCTATGACTATATCCATCCCGCCTCCGCTCACCCCTGTTCTGAAGACGAGCCCTCCGCCGACCCCCTTGATCAGGCCGCCCGCAATGGCCACAAGGAACATATCGTTGATGACAGGAAACTTTATGAATTGAAGGACTTCGAGCAGAAATGAGATCAAAATGACATTATATATAGTCCACAGGACAAAACGCTTTGAAAGTTCCTTCCAGCCCCATGCCAGGAGGATGACGTTCGCCACAAGTGATGAGATGGATGGAGCGAGGCCGATAGTGTACTTCAGTATGACAGAAATACCCATCACGCCTGCATCGGGAAAACGATAGGGCAGTGTAAAGGCTATAACGCCTATTGTATACAGCAGAGACCCCAGGGTGGATATGACGAATGTCGACCATTCGCTCATTACGAATAATTCCATTTTTACAGCAAGATGTGTCAGCCTGTGTCTAGCTCTCACGCTCATTATCTCTCCTTTTCAAAGCCCAAATAACCATAGCCCTAAAAGTTGATTAAATCAATCGGCATTTTACTCATAGGTTTATATGTGTTATCCTCTTTTTTTGTAATATTGGTGCTGTGATAAAATAAGCACCATAAATCAACAGTGGGAGGAATATTTAAATGGCCGCACCGATGCAGATCAGTCTTGAAGAAATAATCTCGATGCTTCTGTCGAGGGTGGAATCCCTTTCGGCAAACGATGAAAACAGCAAGACAAAATCAAATATAATCTACCGCGCTCTCTACAAAAAGGGACTCATCACAGAAGAAGACATCCTGGATTCCGTAAAAGAAGAATACAGGATGCTTAAAGAACTCGGGGTCATCCAGGCAGAGCCCAAGGAAGAAATGTACAGGACGATAACCGACGGGATCCTTCAGTGGATCAAGGGTGACGTCGAGGGCATCAAAAGATCGATGGCGGAATATGAGAAAAAACTTCAGGAATATGCCCGCGAAGAAGCTGCAAAGAAGCCCAAGATAGAGGTAGCCGGCGCCAATGTCCTGAACCAGCTCGACAACATGGCGGGCGGAAAAGGCAAGCTGATAATCTGATCATTCCGGCCTAACGAACAGAGATAATTTTAAAGACGAAAAATGCCCGCAGTCATGCGGGCATTTTTGATCCTAATAACGAGCAATAAGGATCAGAGGTCTATATGTTCGGCCCTGTCCGGTCTGTAGATCAGTACGGAGCAGGTCGCGTAGCGTATGACTTTGTCGGCTGTGCTGCCCACCAGTATCTGTTCGATCAGATTGAAGCTCTTGTAACCAAGGAAGATCAGGTCGAACTTATTCGACTCCGCATAGCTCAGGATCTCGTCCGCAGGTTCTCCCGAGACAACTTTTTCCTCGATCCTGAGGCCTTCTTTTATCCCGTTCTCCGCTATGACGTCCTCCATGACTTTATGCAGTTTGAGCTTTGCCGCATCTTCGATGTTCTTCTGTTCTTCCTTGCCGGTCGAAGATACGAATGCCTTTATGTCATATCCCTGCAGGAAGCGCGATGCCTGCGGCGCACAGTGAAAGAAAGTGACCTCCGACGCTATCTTCTGAGCCAATCTGTAGCCTGCTCCCGTGGTACGGCGACCCAATGGACTGAAATCCACAGCCAAAAGAATTTTCATGTCGATCCTGACCTCCTGTGATCATTAAATTATCGATTTTTTATCGCTGTTGATATTGTAACATTCATTTTCTGAATAATCACAGAGGGCCGTTCAGGATAAATGCCTATTTAATTGAACTGAAAACCCGCCCTGCCGGAGAAGCTGCGGCGGCAGACCTTAGCAATACCTTGGCAGATCAGGGAATAAGGCCCTGGACTAGCATTTATTGGGCCTGTATATCAGAACAGAGCAGGGAGCATATCTGGCGACCTTTGCTGCGGTACTCCCTACGAGCAGCTGTTCTATGGCGCTGTAGCTCTTGTACCCGACCACTATCAGATCAACGCCCTTTTCTTTTGCATAATTAAGCAGTTCATCGCCGGGGTCGCCGAAGGCCACCTCTTCCTCTATGTCCAAAGATTCGGATACGCCGTTCTCAGCAAAGACGTCCTCCATGACCTTATGGAGCTTATGTCTTGCCATCTCTCCTATTTTTTTCTGATCATCCCTGCTTGCTGAAGAGACAAAGGCCTTTATGTCGTAACCCTGAAGAAAACGCGCTGTCTGCGGAGCACAGTGAAAGAAAGTTATCCCGCTTCCCAATTTCTTTGCCAGACGATACCCTGCATGCGCGACTTCCCTTCCTACCGGGCTGAAATCAACGGCTACGAGGATCTTCATTTTTCATTACCTCCTGTCGGTCATTATGATATTGTGATAATAAGGAACTATAATAATTATACCTGTTATTACGTACACGGGGAAACCGATCCGGGAGGACACTGCCTTTGAAGTATTTATTCGATGCCGTACTGGTCCCGTCCGAGACGATGGACACGCATGACTGCAGGCTTGTGGTCGATCTGCTCCGGGCATCAACACAGATGACCACGTTTTTTGAGTACGGCGGGAGCAAGCTGATACCATGCGCCGACAGCGACGAGGCATTCAGGATGAAAGCAGAAGCGGGTCCCGGCTGGATGCTTATGGGAGAGAGGGGCGGGGTGATGGTCCCGGGCTTCGACTACGGAAATTCACCTCTTGAACTGACAAGGCGCGGGGCTCCCGAAAATGCCATCATGACAACTTCCAACGGGACAAAGGCTCTTCTGGCGGCAGCTTCCGGCTGTCCCGAAGTAAGGATCGCATGTGCAAGGAACGCAGAGGCGGCCGCCTGGGATGCACTGTGCAGCGGCAGACGCATCTGTACCGTTGCTTCGGGAAGGAACGGCAAATTTTCTATAGAGGATGCTGTCTGTTCCGGTATGATCATAGAAAAAATGCTGGCGCTTGCCCCCTCAAACGGCGGGACAGAGATGGAACTGACCGACGGAGCATTGACCGCAATGGCGCTCTGGCACCATTTCGGGCCTGACCTCGCAAGCCTTTGTATGGAATCGGAGCATGGGAGGATACTTCAGGAGCTTGGCTTCGGCGAGGACATTTTTTTCTGCGCGGAGATCGACTCTTCGGCAGTTGTGCCTTATTACAGGAGAGGCGAAAAGTACGGATCGATCGCGTCCGGATAAAAAACGGTCCCGGGACTGACCCCGGGACCGTCGGCATCATTATGACACTCAGGCCGCACCGTACTAAGAGATCTTCTGTTCCATATCTTCGATAATTTCCGAGAAGACATCGAGCGCCTCTTTGAAATCGAGGCGTCCGAGCCCGACTCGGAAATTGTTTGTGGTAACACCGAACGCGCGTTCTCCGATGATAAGGAGTTCCTTCTCGTTCATCGCCCTTTCGCACATCTCGGTCACATCGAACGGCCTATGGAGCTGGGGGAATGCTGTGCTTCCTCCGTTCGGCTGGATCCAGTGGAGCAGTTTCTTGTGCTTCTTGAAGAATTTCTCCGCAAGACTCAGATTTTCCAATACGATCCTGTGATTGCGCTGAAGAAGGGTCGTGGCATTGCGCATGGCTATCGTGGCAAGGATCTCTCCCGGGGCATTGTTGCACAGGGTCGTGTAATCTTTATATGCGGCACAGTTTTCAAGTATATTTTTATTTTTTGTCACAAGCCACCCTATCCTGGTCCCGGGGAGTCCGAACTTGTTGAGGCCGCCGATAGTCGTAGCCCTCGGATACATATCGGAAAGAGAGGGAAGCGCAGCTGCAGGGTCATGCTCCATTCCGCGGTATGTCTCTTCGCAGAACACCCATGTACCCATCCTGTCCGCCAGGTTGAGTATCCTGTCCATCTCGGTCTTAACGGGTATGAATCCTGTCGGATTGTTGGGTATGTTGAGGACCAGGAGCTTCGTATTGGGGGAAATATTTTCGGCGAGGAAGTTGTAATCGAGAGTCCACCCCCAGCTCGTCTCTTGGAGCGGCCATTTGATTATCTTGCATCCGAGCGCCCTCGGTATCTCGTAGAGGGACGGGAGGCAGGGCTGCATTACGATGACCTCGTCCCCAGGGTCCAGAAGGGTATTCATGAATATGAATATTCCCTCTTCCGGAGCAAGTTCAAGTATATCAGACGGACGTATGGTGACGAACCTTTTAGCCACGGCTTCGCGCAGCGGAGCGAATCCTGTCGTATCTGTATAACCAAGGACAAGGTTGTCCCACATTTTTTTGCATTCTTCGTCCGCCATGTCAAGTATCTCCTGCATGGTGCAGTACTCACACGCAGACTGGCTCAACCTGTATTTGGCCTGTGAAGAGTAACGGGCGAAAAGCCTCTCCAGCTTGAATTCTTTGATTTTCATGAAGATCCCCCTCTTAGAGTTTTTTCATAGTTTGCAGGAACCATTCTATCTCCGTCAAAGTATAACCTTTTTCATAAAAGTTGTAATCACTCCTTTAAAAGAGTTATCATAAGTTTTTAAACATGGAATAAAAAAGCTCCCCTTAACTTTCGGTCCACCAATTAAAGGTATATAATAAAATATCAGCTGCCATTTAATGTTTAAGGATATCGACACACAATAACGACAGGCAAATATATCACGTTAGCCACGAGGAACAAGATTTGAATATTGGCTATCAGACAAGGATTAATAAATTTTTACGTTAGCGGCAGCGGATATTTATCAATGCATATATTGCAATCTGATATATCTGTGATACAATCGTAGAAAGGGGCAATTTTATGAGTAACGGAAACGATTCTTTTTTCACGATCAAATCTCTCAGGGAGCAGGTTTACGACTACCTCCGCCTTCAGATGAACGATGGGAAGATCCGCCCCGGATCTTTCCTGAACCTCAATGAGATAAGCATGGAACTGGGTATGAGCAGAACACCGCTCAGAGATGCTCTCTTCCAGCTGGAGACCGAAGGGTTCGTGACCATCTATCCAAGACGCGGAGTTATCGTGAATACGCTGACTCTCGAAAAGATAAGAAACATATATGAGATCATCGGAGGGCTTGAATCATCGGTCATGGTACACATAGCGCTCCGTTTCCGTGAAAGCGACGCCGACTTCATGGAGAAATGCAACGCCCAGATGAGAAAGGCTCTGGATCAGAACAATTTCCAGTTGTTCTACGAAGAAAACCTAAAGTTCCACAATGTCTATCTGAACATGTCTGACAACGCAGAGATACTGCATTACATAAAGATACACAGGGAGAGGCTCTACGATTTCCCAAGGAACAAAACTTACGTCAAGGAGTGGGAACTGCACTCACTTGAAGAGCATAAGATGCTGATAGAGCTGCTCAGAAAAGGTGACTTCAACGGAGCGGCAGAGTACATAAGGGACGTACACTGGTCGTTCCAGGTCCAGGAAAGATTCATCCGGAAGTATTATTTTGCCAAGCATTCCGAACTGGACGTTTCTGAGGAGGCATAACGGGATTGAGCGCAACAGGGATAATATTTGACATAAAAAAATACTCCATACACGACGGACCGGGAACAAGGACAACGGTGCACATGAAAGGGTGCCCTCTGTCCTGTTGGTGGTGTCATAACCCTGAAAGCCAATCGATGACGCCGGCGATCCTTTTCAGAGGCGAGAAGTGCATAGGGTGCGGAGCATGTGTCAGATCTTGTCCCAACAAAGCCATATCAGTCGTCGGAGGATCGCTTGAGACCGACCCGGGGCTTTGCGACGGGTGCGGTGTCTGCGAGGATGTATGCCCCTCAGGTGCGCGCGAGCTTTGCGGCAGGAAATACTCTGTGGAACAGCTCATGGAGGAACTCAGAAAGGATGAGATATTCTTCAGGGACGGCGGCGGGGTGACCTTTTCGGGAGGCGAACCGCTGATGCAGCCCAAGTTTGTGATCGAAGCCCTGAAAGCCTGCGGGCGGGAAGGGTTCCACAGGGCGGTAGACACCTGCGGGTTCGTAGACAAAAGGATCATCCTCGAAGCGGCAAATTATACAGACCTCTTCCTCTATGACCTGAAACATATGGATCCGGAAAAGCACAGAGAATACACTGGCGTCGACAACAGCATCATACTTGAGAACCTTGTCGCGATCTCGGAAGCGGGATCAAAGATAAACATAAGGTTTCCCTTTATGCCCGGACTCAACACAGATGACGAAAACGTGGCGGCGCTGGGAGAGTTCGTCTCAAAGCTGAAGGGGATAACCGCGGTGAACATACTTCCATACCACGCGGTCGCGAGGGGAAAGCACGAGAGGTGGGGCATGGAGTACAAGTTGCCCGGCCTGCTCCCCCCTACGGAAAATCAGACACGAAAAGCTGCCTCCATACTTGAAAGCTTCGGACTGAAAACGCACATAGGCGGCTAGTGAGATAAGAGTGAACACAATGCGCATGAGGCGCATCATAATAAAAGCGGCAGGCCTGAGCATAAATCTGCGAAGGCCGGGGTAATCCTAAAAAAATTTAATTTATAGAAGCAGAAAACACCTGGGGAGGTAACAGACATGAACGAACGCATCAAACGTCTTCGTGACGAAAGCTTCGAAGCACACCCATCCATAAGTATCGAGAGAGCCGTTCTTGAGACTGAATTCTACAAAGAAAACGACAACAAATATCCTATGCCCGTAATGCGTGCGCTGAACTTCAAGAACCTCTGCGAGAAGAAGACCATATATATCGGAAAAGACGAACTTATAGTCGGAGAGAGAGGGCCGAAGCCCAAGGCCGTCTCGACTTTCCCCGAACTTACCTGCCATTCAAGAGAAGACCTTGAGATCCTTAACCTCAGGAAACAGCAGAACTACACCGTAGACCCCAAAGATATCGAGATCTATGAAGAGAAGGTCATTCCCTTCTGGCGCGGCCGCTGCATGAGAGACAAGCTTTTCGCGCGCATGCCCGAAAACTGGACCAAGCTCTATGAGGCCGGAACATTTACAGAGTTCGGAGAGCAGAGAGCTCTTGGACACACGGCGCTTGACGGCCTTATTTACAAACAGGGCATGCTTGATCTTAAAAAGAAGATCGCCGAAGCACGTGCGAAACTTGACTACCTCAACGATCCCGAGGCAACTGCAAAGGATGAGCAGCTGCAGGGTATGGATATCTCCTGCGACGCAGTGATCATTTTTGCAGAAAGGCACGCGGAGCTTGCCGAAAAGATGGCAGCGGGCGAGAGCGATCCCAAACGCAAGGCCGAGCTGCTAAAGATAGCCGATGTCTGCAGATGGGTACCCGCACACGCTCCGAGAGACTTCTGGGAAGCAGTCCAGATGTACTGGTTCGTGCATCTTGGCACGATAACTGAACTCAACGGTTGGGACGCAATGAGCCCCGGCCACCTCGACCAGCACCTCGCCCCCTTCTATGAGAAGGGCGTGAAAGAGGGCACACTCGACAGGGAAGCAGCGAAGGAACTACTTTCCTGCCTCTGGATCAAGGTCAACAACACCCCCGCACCTCCCAAGGTCGGCGTGACTGCCGCAGAGAGCGGAACGTACAACGACTTTACGAACATCAACCTTGCAGGGCTCAAGGCCGACGGCAGCGACGGATCGAGTGAAGTCACTTACATTTGCCTTGAGATATTTGACGAACTTCGCCTTCTGCAGCCCCAGGGCAACATCCAGGTCAGCGAACGTACGCCGGACAGCGTTATCCGCGCCGCAGCAAAGGTCTTCCGCAACGGCATGGGATATCCCTCGGTCTTCAACGCCGACATGGTCATACAGGAACAGATGCGAGTAGGCAAGACGCTTGAAGACGCGCGCGAGGGCGGCACGAGCGGATGCATCGAGACGGGCGCGGCAGGCAAGGAGGCATATCTGCTCCACGGATATCTCAATGTGCCGAAACTCCTTGAGTACGCACTTACGAACGGCGTAGACATGCTCACAGGCAAGCAGGTCAGCATCCAGACAGGTGACATCAGCGAGTTCAAAACATTCGACGATCTCTATGCCGCTTTCGAGAAACAGCTCAACTATGCTGTGGAGACTAAGATCAAAGTCGACAATTATCTCCGCTACCAGTACGCGACGAAGATGGCCGCCACATTCCTCTCCGTCGTCATCAGGGACTGCATCGAGAAGGGCAAGGACTACTACAACGGCGGGCCCCGCTACAACACAGACTACATCCAGTGCTGCGGTATCGGTACGATCACAGACAGCCTTTCGGCGATCAAGAAGCATGTCTACGAAGATAAGAGATATACCCTTGAGCAGCTTGTGAACGCATTGAAGAAAAACTGGGAGGGCGAAGAAGAGATGCGCCTTACCCTCTGGAACAAGACCCCCTTCTTCGGCAATGACGACGACTATGCGGACAACATCATGAAGAGGGTCTACGACAGCCTCTTCAGAACTATCGAGGGCAGACACAGCATCCTTGGACCGACATATCACCTTAACATGCTGAGCACGACATGCCACAATTACTTTGGGCAGAAGCTTGGCGCGACGCCGAACGGACGCTTCGCAGGAATGCCGGAATCCGACGGGACATCACCGAGCCACGGTGCAGACCGCAAAGGACCGACAGCGGTCGTGAAGTCCCTTGCCAAAATGGACCAGGTAAAATCAGGCGGAACGCTTCTCAATCAACGCTTCCTCCCCTCGGTCCTCGCAGGTGAGGAAGGTATCGAAGGAGTCAAGAATCTGATCCGCTCCTACTTCAAACTTGGCGGACACCATATCCAGTTCAACGTTGTGGATGAAGAGACTCTCCGCGACGCTCAGAAAAACCCCGACAACTACCGTGGACTCCTTGTCAGGGTAGCAGGCTACAGCGATTACTTCGTAGACCTCGACTCTTACCAGCAGGAAGAGATAATCGCAAGGAACGCGCAGGAAAGCTTCTAGAAACCGGCTTTCAGTACATCAAAAATACGGACGAGGGGCCCTTTATCCAAAGGGCCCCTTTTTATCGTTCCTGTATGCGCGCTTATTACCGCTTGGCGAGTTTCAGTTCTTCGTCGAGCTTGCGCATTTTTGAGAGGGAATATTTGTCAAGCTTACTGAGCATGCTCTTCCTGGCAGCCAACCCAAGTTCGGCCTTCGAAAGGCCCCCTTCCTTGCCTCTCTCTTTCCAGCTGATCTTTCTGTCTTTGAAATAGAGGTCAAGGTCGGCAACGCGCTCGCCTGAATCATCATATTCGAGTCCGGAGAGGAACTCCTTTACCGATTCTTCGTCAAGCGGCGTAAAGAGTTTAAGAAGGTAGACGTCTGCGACCCTTCCCATCAGGGTGTACTCCCTCTCCCATCCCTCTTCGAGTATCGTTCCGATCTGGAGGCCCTGTACGGCGGTCCAGATCCTCTTTCTGTGCGTATTGAAGCGTCCCTCCTTGTCTCCGATGCGGATCTCCATACTGTTCCAGTCAGGAGTGCCCATGGAGTCGCCAAGGTATTCGTTCTGCCTCATCCTGAGAGTGGCCATCAGCTTTTCCTTTGAGTGCTCGCTGACGTAAATGGCCTTCTCATACATTTTCGAGTGGGGTATGCGGTGGTTGAGTGGTTCGGAGGTAAAGTAGATCACAGAGGAATCTTCTGGAAGAGGTTCGCTGAAATACGGTGCGTTTGGTACGTATTCTCCTCCGAAGTCCTCCTTTATCCTTTCAATGCCTTTCTCTATGTCTCCGAGAAGCCTCATAAGGATGTAACCGGGCTGCATCCTGCTTTCAGTGATCCCGTCACCCAGCCCCGCGTTGAGCATCATGCAGAGAAGACGCTGTATGGAGGTCTCCGAGACGTAGACTCTGAGCTCCTCAATCTCGTCTGATCCGTTTTTGATGCGGACCACCGCTATACGGCTGAACTCGCCTGAAATAGAAAAGGCCTCGTCGACATCGCTGCCGGTGTATTCGCCCCAACAGAGCAATATCTGTTCGGCTTTGTCGAAATCTTTGGTGAAGGTGAAGACTATAGTCTCGGGGCCGCTTCTCACTAAAAAGATCATCAGGTGTGGCTCCTTTCTTCGATCCGTTTGAAAAAAGAGGGCAGGAGGTTTAAACACAGTCCTCTTCAGGTATTATATATTAAATACTTACGGACCCAGATCCCTGCGGTTGAAACTTCTGAGGCAAAGAACACGGCATACGATCTATTAGAATAGCCTGAAAAGTCCTTACAACGTATAATGGATGGGAACAGACTCTCTCTTAAGGGGTGAGGATATGGCAAGACCTGAGATACTCAAATGCGTACTGTGCGGAAGAGAGTACGCCCCGGAGCACGGAAGGTACGTCTGCGACAGCTGCGGGCTTGACGGGACCCTTGACGTACTTTACGACATGCATGAGGCAAAGAAGCTGGTCACTAAGGATTCTCTTTCTCTCTGCCGTGATATGTCCATGTGGAGATACAGGGATATAATGCCGGTATTGAACGATGCGAACATCCCCGCACTCTCAGTGGGATGGACCCCCCTTTACGAGAACAAATGGCTGGCATCGAAATATGGAGTCAGGAAACTTTACATAAAGGACGACGGAAGAAACCCGACAGCCTCGCTAAAGGACAGGGCAAGCGCCGTAGGGGTCGCAAAAGCCCTGGACTTCGGGCAGAAGACCGTAGCCTGCGCATCGACGGGAAACGCGGCAAGCTCGCTCTCGGGCTTCGCCGCCGTGATGGGGCTAGATTCTTATATATTCGTCCCCGAGAAGGCTCCGGCGGCGAAGGTGACACAGCTTCTCGTCTACGGCGCGAACGTTGTCCTTGTCAAGGGAGATTATGCGAAAGCCTTCGACCTCGCGACTGCGGCAATAGAAAAGTTCGGCTGGTACAACAGGAACTGTGCGATAAACCCCTTCCTTGTGGAGGGCAAAAAGACCTGCGCGATGGAGATCGCGGAGCAGCTGAACTGGGAAGTCCCCGACAGGGTCTTTATATCGGTCGGAGACGGATGCTGCGTCGG
>DBRW01000038.1:0-1270 GCA_002306075.1 Synergistaceae bacterium UBA1358 | reverse complement strand
GGATTCCGCAAGATGGCGCTCGCGGGAGAGATAGCTCCGGATGAGACCGTCACAGTAGTCGTGACGGGAAACGGCCTTAAGGATATCGAGAGCGCGAAGAGATCAGTGGGACAGGCGTTGTCATGCGCTCCGGACATAGACGAATTTTCAAGACTCATCGATCAGCGGCGGACAGACAAATAGGAAAAATATTCTGAAGGGAGAAATACTCAGTGATCGATCTTACAGTCAACAAAGAGAAACTAAAGAACGCGGTCGAGATGGCGAAAAAGAGGAATGTTCTGATACCGACATTCAAACAGATGAGGGATCCCGAAAAATATACTCCCGTATCGATCAGGAAGAAGCTGAAAAAAACAGGCCTCTGGGACGTAGACCCGGCAAACCTTTTCCGTATCACGTGGAAGAACGAACCCAAGAAAACCGGGGGGCTCTACGGCGATGTCAACACCTTGGAATTTCCGAGTGAGTTCACCGGGGTAAAGGCGCGCATCATCGCACTGTGCGGCAAGTGGTTCCCGACGGGAGCACACAAGGTCGGGGCAAGCTTCGGCTGCCTCGTTCCCCGTCTCGTGACCGGACAGTTCGACCCGACATGCCAGAAGGCGGTATGGCCGTCTACCGGCAACTACTGTCGCGGCGGAGCATACAACGCCCAGCTGCTCGGATGTGAATCCATTGCGATACTCCCGGAGGGGATGAGCAAGGAACGCTTCGAATGGCTTCGGACAGTGGCGGGCGAGATAATCGCAACTCCCGGCACAGAGAGCAACGTCAAGGAAATTTACGACGAAGTCGCCAGGATACGTGCCTCACGTCCGGAAGCAGTCATATTCAACCAGTTCGACGAGATGGGCAACCACCTGTGGCACTACTATGTTACGGGAAGCGCCATGGAAGAGGTCCTTAAGAAATCGATGGGACCAAAGGACAGGTACGCAGGCGTCGTCGTCACATCGGGATCCGCCGGAACGACTGCATGCGGGGATTATCTAAAGGAGATATACCCCCAGAGCAAAGTCGGCGTCGGAGAGGCTCTCCAGTGTCCCACCCTCTACCTCAACGGATTCGGCGAGCACCGGATCGAGGGTATAGGAGACAAACACATACCCTGGGTCCACAACGTAAAGAACACAGACCTCGTATTTGCGATAGACGACAACAACTGCATGGCAATGATACGCCTCTGTAACGAACCGGAGGGACAGGAATACCTCAGGGGCCTCGGCCTCTCGGACAAATTCATATCGCAGCTTCCGCTCATGGGCAT